>NZ_JAGYGF010000110.1:0-2372 GCF_019947305.1 Pseudomonas sp. BF-RE-21
GTCAATAAACAGGTTGATTGACCCACCGCCACCGCCACCGCCCCCGCCATCGCCAGCAAGCTGGCTTCTACAGGGTTAATGTGCGAGCGATGCCACCACAACCATTCAGGATTAGCGCTCGCCTTGCTTGCGACTCGCCGCCGCCGTCACCGCATATCCAATCAACGCTGCCAATATCGACCCGGTCAAAATCCCCATCCGGTCCATCCCGGCGTACTCACTGACGCCCGGTTCAAACGCCAGGGAACCGACAAACAAGCTCATGGTGAAACCAATCCCGCAGAGGATCGCAACCCCCAGCACCTGGCCCCAATTGGCGCCTTGGGGCAGGGCGGCGATGCCGGTTTTTACCGCGAGCCAGGTCAGGCCGAACACGCCAAGCGTCTTGCCCAGCAGCAGGCCGATTGCGATGCCCATCGGCACGTGATGGGTGAAGCTTTCGACGGTCACGCCGCTCAGGGACAGGCCGGCGTTGGCGAAGGCGAACAGCGGCAGGATGCCGTAGGCCACCCACGGGTGCAGGGCGTGTTCCAGCGTCAGCAGCGGCGACGGCTCGGCGTTTTTGGTGCGCAACGGGATGCAGAAGGCCAGGGTTACGCCGGCCAGCGTGGCGTGGACACCGCTTTTGAGTACGCACACCCACAGGATCAAACCGATGATCATGTACGGCCCGAGCTTGACCACGCCGAGCCGGTTCATCGCGATCAGCGCGACGATGCAGGCCGCGGCCAACGCCAGGGACAGGGTCGACAGCGCGCCGGAATAGAAGATTGCAATGACGATGATCGCGCCGAGGTCGTCGATGATCGCCAGGGTCATCAGGAACAGTTTCAGCGACACCGGCACACGCTTGCCCAGCAGGGCGAGGACGCCGAGGGCGAAGGCGATGTCGGTGGCCATCGGAATGGCCCAGCCACCGAGCGCAGCGGGGTTGTCACGGTTGAAGAACCAGTAGACCAACGCCGGCACGACCATGCCGCCAATCGCCGCAGCGCCGGGCAGGACCACCTGTGAAGGTTTCGACAGCTGACCGTCGAGGACTTCGCGCTTTACTTCCAGGCCGATCAGCAGGAAGAACAGGGCCATCAGGCCGTCGTTGATCCACAGCAGTGCCGGTTTGGCGATTTGCAGCGCGCCGACCTGAGCCACCACCGGGGTGTCCAGAAAGCTGCTGTAGAGCCACGACAACGGGGAGTTGTTGATGATCAAAGCCAGGGCTGCTGCGGCGATCAACAACAGACCGCTGGCAGCTTCCAACTGAAAGAAACGCGTGAAAGTGCTACGCAGAGGCAAGGTCGCTCTCCATCGAATAATCAAAAAGGTGGCACACCCTAACCCGTACCGTTAGTTGTTAAAACAAAAGTTATATTCTTTTTTGTTATATGCCATTACAGCACGAAAGGCGACACGGACCTGAGCCTAGCAGTTGCCGGACGTATTGAACCTCAGCTGTATCTGTGCGCGATGTCGGATTTTTCCTAAGCTTGTGGGCTGAGCCTTGTGCCAAGGCCGACTCAACGAGAAAACCATCATGAGCGACAACCGACAGTGGGCCCGGGAAGCGATCCGGATCATCGAAGCGGACTTCCAGCGCAGCGCCGACACCCACCTGATCCCCTTGCCGCTGCCGGGGTTGCCGGGCATCGAGTTGTATTTCAAGGATGAGTCGAGCCATCCCACCGGCAGCCTGAAACATCGCCTGGCGCGTTCGTTGTTCCTCTACGCGCTGTGTAACGGCTGGCTTAAACCCGGCGCACCAGTGATCGAAGCATCCAGCGGTTCGACGGCGATTTCCGAGGCGTACTTCGCCCGTTTGCTCGGCCTGCCGTTTATTGCCGTGATGCCGGCCACCACCTCCAAAGAGAAGATCGCGCAGATCGAGTTCTACGGTGGCAAGAGCCATTTGGTGGATGATCCGACGCAGATCTATGCCGAATCCGAGCGCCTGGCGCGCGAGCACGACGGGCACTTTATTGATCAGTTCACCTACGCCGAACGCGCCACCGACTGGCGGGCGAACAACAACATCGCCGAATCGATCTTCCATCAGATGCGTTTTGAACAGCACCCGGAGCCGAGCTGGCTGATTTCCAGCCCAGGCACCGGCGGCACCACGGCGACCCTCGGGCGATACGTGCGTTATCGCCAGCATTGCACTCGCGTGCTGTGCGCCGATGCCGAGCGCTCGGTGTTTTTCGATTACTACCTGACTGGCGATGCCAGCCTTCGCCTGGATCACGGTTCGCGGATCGAAGGCATCGGTCGGCCACGGGTCGAGGCGTCGTTTCTGCCAAAGGTGATTGATGCGATGGTCAAGGTGCCGGACGACCTGTCACTGGCGGCCATGCATTACCTGGCGCAGCGTTTGGGAC
>NZ_JAGYGF010000111.1:0-2139 GCF_019947305.1 Pseudomonas sp. BF-RE-21
GCATTACTGACTGAACACGAACAACGCAAAGTCGCCGAGGCAATCGCCCGGGTCGAGCGCGACACCGACGCCGAACTGGTAACGGTGCTTGCAGCCCGCGCCGACGACTATGCGTACATCCCGCTGCTGTGGGCCAGCCTGCTGGCGCTGGTGGTGCCGGGTGTCGTGCATTATTTGACCGGCTGGCTGACCATGCACAGCCTGCTGCTGGTGCAATGGCTCACCTTCATCGTGCTGTGCCTGGTGTTCCGCATTCCGAAAGTCACCACGCACCTGATCCCGCGCTCGGTGCGTCACTGGCGCGCCTCGAACCTGGCGCGCCGGCAGTTCCTGGAGCAAAACCTGCACCACACCGTCGGCAGCACCGGCATGCTGATTTTCGTTTGCGAGGCCGAGCGCTATGTGGAAATCCTGGTGGACGAAGGTATTTCCAAACGGCTGGATAACAAAAACTGGGACGCCATTGTGGCGGCGTTCACCCAGCAGGTGAAACAGGGGCAGACGTTGCAGGGTTTTGTCACGTGCGTGGAAGCGTGCGGCGAGTTGCTCAAGGTGCATGTGCCGGTGACCCACGTGCGCAATGAACTGCCGAACCGGTTGGTGGTTCTAGGCTGACGCTGATCCCCTGTGGGAGCGAGCCCGCTCGCGATGGTCGTCAACGATGACGCGGGGTTGCAGGAAAATCGCGGTGCTCTTGAATCCATCGCCGGCAAGCCGGTCTCGCTCCCACAGGGGAATGCGTTCACATGCTGAACCGTTCGGGAAATTAGCCGTGCCCTGAACGGCCATCCCCCCTAAAATACCCGCCATTCCCGATTCGCTCCGCCCGAGGCCGTTTTTTCCATGTCCGTCACCGCCACTCCCGCCAGCCTCGCGCCGGATCACCACGCCCAGTTCATCGACCTGCTGCAAACCAGCCTCGACGCCAATGCCTTCATCAAACTGGTGCTGGCCAAGTACGTCGGCACCGAAGCGGATCTGCAACGGCTGATCATCAAGCAACTGACGGTCAAGGATCAGCCTTGCCTGTCCTTCGTCTACCGCTACAAAACCCGCGACATCACCAAGAACCTGCCGCTGGCCGAGGGCGTGGCGACCATCGCCGCGTTGCTGCCGGCCTCGTTCAAAAATGCGCATTTGTTGTCGCTGACCGACGAAGCCCAGCTCGAATACAGCAAAAAGGGCAAGTCTTCGCTGTTCAAGAGCAAACCTCAGCAATTGCGCGAAGTGCCGTCCGCCGAGCACAACCGCGAGAAAAACCGCTTCCTCGACCTCAGCCGGCCGTTCCTTGCCGACCTCGGTGTGACCAACAGCAAGCACGAGCTGATCCCGGCGATGTCGCGCAAATGGAAGCAGATCAACAAGTTCATCGAAGTCTTCAGCCATGCCCTGACCACCTCGCCGCTGGCACTGGACAAACCGGTGCGGGTCGCGGACTTCGGTTCGGGCAAGGGCTACCTGACGTTCGCGATCCACGACTATTTGCGCAACACCTTGAACGCCGAAGGTGAAGTGACCGGCGTCGAGCTGCGCGAAGAGATGGTCAACCTGTGCAACGCCGCCGCGGCGAAACTGGAACACCCGGGGCTGGTGTTCAAGTGCGGTGACGTGCGCAGCGTGGCGCCGAGCGAGCTGGACGTGATGATCGCGCTGCATGCCTGCGACATCGCCACTGATTATGCGATCCACACCGGCATTCGTTCCGGCGCGTCGATCATCATGTGCTCGCCGTGCTGCCACAAGCAGATCCGCCTGCAAATCCAGAGCCCGGCGCTGCTCAAGCCGATGCTGCAATACGGTTTGCACCTGGGTCAGCAAGCGGAAATGGTCACCGACAGTTTGCGTGCGTTGTTCCTTGAAGCTTGCGGTTATGAAACCAAGGTGTTCGAGTTCATCTCACTGGACCACACCAACAAGAACAAGATGATCCTGGCGGTCAAGCGCGCCGAGCCGGTGGACCCGACCCAGTTGTTGGTGAAGATTCAGGAGCTGAAGGATTTCTACCACATCACCGAACATTGCCTGGAAACCCTGCTGCGCGCTGACAATTACCTCTAAAACACCTTGTAGGAGCCGGCTTGCCGGCGGTGGCGATTTCACGGACGCCATCGCCGGCAAGCCGGCTCCTACAGGATTGAG
>NZ_JAGYGF010000113.1:0-1395 GCF_019947305.1 Pseudomonas sp. BF-RE-21
GTCCTTCAAGACATGCACTAATCTTTCGGACGCCATCGCCGGCAAGCCGGCTCCTACAGGGATTTGAATTGTCTTGGAGAACCTCATGTTGAAGATTAATGGCGAACGCCTGTGGGCGAGTCTGATGGCGATGGCCGAAATCGGCGCCACCGCCCGTGGCGGCAGTTGCCGACTGGCCTTGAGCGATGAAGACAAGGCCGGTCGCGAACTGTTTGCCCACTGGTGCCGCGAAGCCGGCATGACCCTGAGCGTGGACGCCATCGGCAACCTGTTCGCCCGCCGCGCCGGCACTGACCCGGACGCTGCGCCGGTGATGATGGGCAGCCATCTCGACACTCAGCCTGAAGGCGGACGCTTCGACGGCGTGTACGGCGTGCTCGCCGGCCTCGAAGTGGTGCGCTGCCTCAACGACCTCGGTATCCAGACCCGCAAGCCGCTGGAAGTGGCGGTGTGGACCAACGAAGAAGGCGCGCGCTTCACCCCGGCGATGTTTGGCTCCGCAGTGTTCACCGGCATCATGCAATTGGAGGCGGCGCTGGCGGTGCGGGATGTCGACGGCATCAGCGTCGGTGATGAGCTGAAGCGTACCGGTTATGCCGGCGAGCGTCCGTTGGGCGGCGCGGTGGATGCGTATTTTGAAGCCCACATCGAACAAGGCCCGATCCTTGAAGACAACGCCAAGAGCATCGGCGTGGTCAGCGGCGGCCAGGCGATTCGCTGGCTCGACGTGCGGGTCGAAGGCATGGCCGCTCACGCCGGCACCACGCCGATGCCCCTGCGCAAGGATGCACTGTACGGCGTGGCGCGGATGATTCAGGCGATTGAAAGTCTGGCCACCGATTTCGCCCCGGAGGGCCTGACCACCGTCGGTGAGTTGAGCATCAACAAGTCGTCGCGCAACACCATTCCGGGGTTGGTGAATTTTACCGTCGACCTGCGTCATCACCGCGACGACGCCATCGACGCGATGGAGCAGCAAGTGCGCGCGCGGCTGCAGGCGATTGCCGACGGTCGCGGCCTGAACCTGACGATCACCCCGCACTGGATCAGCCCGGCGACACCGTTCGACGCAGACTGCGTGGCGGCGGTGCAGCACGCTGTGGATGCCCTGGGCTACGCTCAGCAATCGATTGTCAGCGGTGCCGGGCATGACGCGATTCACCTGGCGCGGTTCTGCCCGACGGCGATGGTGTTCATCCCGTGTGTCGGCGGCTTGAGTCATAACGAAGCCGAAGACGTGCTGCCGGAAGACGTGCGGCAAGGCACCGACGTGCTGCTCAACGCCGTGCTGTCCCGCGCCGGCAGAACTGAATAAACCCGGTCCCTGTAGGAGCGAGGCTTGCCCGCGAAGGCGTCAGCACAACATCGACGTTTGACTGACACACCGCCTTCGCG
>NZ_JAGYGF010000012.1:0-132780 GCF_019947305.1 Pseudomonas sp. BF-RE-21
CCTCCGCTGTTACCGCCGCCACCACCGCTGCCGCCATCTTTGGCATACACGCTGGAGAAACTACTGATGTAATCGGGCACTAGAACAGTCGATGCCGACAGGACCCCGCCAATTGCCAGGGCCAACAAACATTTCTTGATCAGCATGATGCACCTCCGCTTGGAGTTGCGCAGTCATGTCCCTATCGAACGCAATATCCAGTGAGTTCCCGGCCGCCCATTGGAGCGGCCAGCCAACCGGCACGGCCATAAATCTGCAGCATTAACCAGCAACTGCGGTTTCCGCACGATCCCTGAGAGCCAGTCAGCATCTTTGTGTGGGACGTTACCCCACATTTTTAGATAGGTGCTGTCAGCCCGAGTTCAACAAACGAATATCTGGACTGAAGCATGCGTTGAGCAAAAACCTCTAAAACTTCCGGACGCCAACAGTTCACCGCGAGCTGAATGCCTGAAATCCCCTGACCACGTTGGGTCGAACACCCACCCTTTCATACCAGCGGCGAAGCTTGGGCAAACGCCCCCACGGGATGTCTGCCTCCACTGACGACATGATGCTGTAGGCGGCAATATCCGCGATGGAGAAACAGCTTCCCGCCATATAAGCATCAGCACTGACGAACTGTTCAGCCAACTCAATTGACGAAAGCATGCGCTCGACCAGCCGCGCAGAGCCATCGTTGAGCCCTTGGCCGCGAAGGAAGAACGCCGAATGGCCCGGTGCGATGACATCCGTCAAAAAGAAGAAGAATCGCTCATACACCGTAGCTCTGTGGCCAGCGGCACTGGGCAAGAGCCGCTCTGGAGCCTTTTCGGCAGCGTAGAAAATGATCGCGTTCGACTGAGTGAGCACAAAGGCAGGCTCATCGCCCTTTCGTTCGACCAATACCGGGACTTTTCCGGCCGGATTCAGCGAACGATGATCCGCCCCTGTTTGCTGGCCTTTTGAAAGATCCACCAGTCGAACCGTGTACGCCAGCCCCGCTTCTTCGAGAGCGATGGCTGCCCGGATGCAATTGCCCGTGGGCGCACCGTGTAATTCCAGTAGAGCGTTCATGACGTATTTCTTCCTCCTTGCGGGCTCAGTTCAGTCATCCGCTAAAGCGCGCCGACTGTCACACAAGCCAGGCCCGACGCTGCGAGTCATCACACATAGACGTCCCGTTTTTTTTCGATGAAAGCCTGCACAGACGCAGCTATCGACTAATTTTTTTGAAAAAGTCCGAACGGATTGACTCAACCTACACTGAGCTTGATAGGCGTCCGATTTACGCTTTGCAAGCCTTCCTGGCAGGGCAAGCGTATTGCGGTGAACGCTCCAGCCCTACCACTTATGCCTGAGTCGTTAATCATGGATGAAGTCACTATTGTGCCCTCGGATGATGTACCTGCTACTCAACACATAGTGCAGCGCAAGCTCGGACGCTGTCTGTTGCGCGTGCAACAATGCGAACAGCTGCTGAAAGCCATTGTCGCGCATTGCGAACTGACCGGTCTTGCAGATCAGCTGTCTAGCATCCGTGACCAGAAGGTCGAATGTGCAAAGAAAAAGACGATGGGTACGTTGATGGGGATGTTGACCGAAAGCTTTCTGACCCCGCCGCCCCCAAACGAAGAAGAGTCACAGACCGAAGCCGATGTCGGTGACCAGATCTGGCTCAGGCTTCGATACCAGTTGGAAATGACAGCCGAGGACTATGAGGCAATGAAGGCCGACCTCAAGGAGCTGGTTGACCTGCGCAATAGCCTGGTCCACCAATTCATTGAGCGTTTCGATCTCTGGTCTGAATCGGGCTGCCAGGCGGCGGATGGTTTTCTGGAGGAAAGCTACGAAACCATCAATCGGCATTGCCTGAGTCTGCAATGTTGGGCCAAAAACATGATTGAGGCACGAGCTAAAATGGCTTCGTTTATACAGAGCCAAGCATTTGAAGATGCGCTCGACGGTATCCGGGTGGATGGCTCAGTCGATTGACCTGGCAGTGGGATTTGCTGCTGTTTACGTGAAGCAGAAACGAAGCTTGCCGAAGGTGGCTGGACTCGATTGGAAGCATCCATTCGCTGGATTGGTGGTACCTATCCAGAGCAGACGCCCAAGCGCTACGGTTGCAGCAGCTTGAGGCATGTCCTGCACGAATCAATGCAGTTCGAAATACGAAAATTCCAGGCTGATAATGAACGTACTACCGTCTGGTATCGCAGCAAGGTCAGTTGAATGGGCAACTGAATCCTCCCTCCTTTTGTAAGCGCACTGAGTGACTGCTCCTGACCGTTTTCTGCCTGTGGTGACCGGCTGAAAACGACCCATCGCAGCCAGTCGGCATAACAGTTTTCAACCAATCGCCTGAACAATGTGGCTGCTTCACCCAACTCCTTCTCGTATCATCAGCGCCTTTGCATCTGGAACGAACTGTGTGAAATCGCCAACTGGAAAAGCCCCGGCTGCCCCTGATGGGACGAAGTGGGACGTAGGCGAGGCTGTCAATCAGCTCTCGTGGGACGACTTGCGCATCATCAAGACGCTCAGTGATTGCGGCAATCGTTCGGCTACGGCCAAGAAGCTTGGCATCAATGTATCCACCGTTTCGCGCCGAGTTGCTCAAGTTGAGCGAACGCTCGGCATCGCGCTGTTCGATCACCGCAAGTCAGGGTATCTGCTCACCGCCGAAGGTGCTGAATTGCGAGCACTCGCCGAGCGAGTGGAGCTGGATATTGTCAGCGTCACGCGGCGTGTTTCACGTTCAGGCCAAGGCCCCCTCGGGAAACTTCGAATTACCACCAGCGACTCGCTGCTGCTGTACTTCTTCACCCCCATCATCGCGGACTTCAAGGCCCTGAACGAGGGGGTCAGCATCGAGGTGCTGGTGGGCAATGAAACCCTTAGCCTCGCCCGGGATGAATCGGATATCGCGATTCGAGCGACGAGAAAACCTGCAGAAAGCCTGGTGGGCCGTAAACTGGCGAACATTGCCTGGGCACCTTACTGCTGTGCCAAGCAGATGACTGCCTTGCCCCTTTTCGAAGAGGGCCAGGCATGGGTGTCATACTCCTCTGCGCTTTGCGGTTTGAAGGCGACAAGCTATGTCGAAAGCAGAGTCGCTGCTGAGCGCATAGCGTACCGCACCGATTCTGTTGCAGCAGCAAGCGCTGCAATCGCGGCGGGTCTGGGATTTGGATTCCTTCCCTGCATGTTGGGCGACATAACCCCAGGGTTGGTACGCGCCGGCCCGGTGGTGCCAGAGCTTCAGGATGAGTTGTGGTTGCTGACTCACCAGGACATTCGAAAATCGTGGCGAGTCAAAGCATTCATGACCTTCTGCGCCGCTGCCGTGGCCAGTCAAAAGCCCTTGGTCGAGGGGCAATTGATACTCCCGGTCACCTAAATCGAGACCGGGAGTGCAGCTCAGATGTCTCGGGCGCCAATCACGGCCTTGCACACGATCTCAATCAGCTGCGGACGCTGGGCAAGTCTCGACACCCCAATGATATTGCTCGCGCACTGAGGCCGCTCAGTGCCATAGGTCGCCTTGCGCACTTTGCCGACCACAGCGAACGCAGCGTCCATGTCCAGCACATAAAGCGTTTCCTCGACAACATCTTGCATAGTTGCGCCATACAAGGCGAGCAGCTTCGAAATGTTGTCGTAAGAGACCCGCATCTGCTCTCCCATCGAAGAGAAATCACTGGGCTTACCGTCGGCGTTCAGCGGCGCCGGGGCTACCAGATTACCTGCCTCATCATGGTTGAATTGACCTGATACGTAGATCTCGTTTCCTACCCGCCGTGCCTGCGGATAGCCATACGCCTCCTCCCAGGAAACGCCCCAGTAGGCGGTCTGCTTGTTGAACGGTTGTGAAGCTGTCATTGCATTCTCCTGCACATGAGGGACCGACTTGATCCGAATAGGTGGGCGAATGCTAGCAGCGCGATCGCGCATTTTATGGCGCATAAATGAGCCGGCAGGAGCGCAAAAATGCGCCACCGAAAGGCGCCTTGTTTCGTTATCTTTTGCTCGTCCTCAAGCACTGACGCTGAGGAGTGCACTCGTGGCTACGGTAATGCCTGCAAGGTGCGGGCCCCGAGACTTGTGCGACTGAACATCATCAAGCCGAAAGGAAACAAAAATGAGCAATCCTAAAACTGAAGTCCTGACTCCGCTGAATAGCCAACTGATCTTCATCGATCAGCAGCCACAGATGGCCTTCGGCGTTCAGAGCATTGACCGGCAAACGCTGAAAAACAATACCGTTGCCTTGGCCAAGGCAGCGAAGATTTTTAATGTCCCCACCACCTTCACCACGGTTGAGACAGAAAGCTTCTCAGGTCACACCTACCCCGAGCTACTCGCTGTGTTCCCGGACGCCCCGCTGCTGGAGCGAACCTCCATGAACTCCTGGGATGATCAGAAGGTACGCGACGCACTCAAGAGAAATGGTCGCAACAAGATCATCGTCTCCGGCTTGTGGACCGAGGTATGCAATGCCACCTTCGCTCTGTCGGCAATGAACGATGCCGGCTATGAAATCTATATGGTTGCAGACGCCTCCGGCGGCACCACCAAAGAAGCCCACGATTACGCCATGCAGCGCATGATCCAGGCCGGCGTGGTACCGGTAACCTGGCAGCAGGTGCTGCTGGAATGGCAACGGGACTGGAAGAACCGCGACACCTACGACGCCGTAATGGAACTGGTAAAGGAACATTCTGGTGCATATGGCATGGGCGTCGACTACGCCTACACCATGGTGCACAAGGCGCCTGAGCGCGTACAGCATGGCCCCACCTTGGCGCCTGTCGCTGCATCTGTCTGAGCCATCGCCATCGCCATCGCCACCCCCTGCCCCGGGGGCTGTTCACAGACTTGCGAAGGGTGCGCAGTCGACTGAACCGAGTCAACGAGCCTGGCCTGGAACCTCTGAGGATTTCCAATGCCCAGCGCTGTTCGAGTCAGGCGTTCGCATCCTGTTACCTGGATTAATGGATGTGTATGAACAAGGACAAATCTACCGTGCTGGCCACTCTCACACTGGCTTCGACAGGGCAGCTCAAATCCTGGCAGATAAGAACTGCCAAACAACTGATGCTGGACAGGCTGGATACCGGCATTTCAGTGACTGAACTAGCCGAAGCTTGCGCATTGTCGCGTAGTCACTTCTCACGCAGGTTCAAGGAAAGCACCCGGATTTCCCCGCAGCGATGGCTGCGTGAACAGCGGGTCATGAAGAGCAGAGAGTTAATGAAGGCTTCCACGAAGTTGCTCACAGAGATCGCTCTGGAATGCGGCTTCAGCGATCAATCTCACTTCTGCCGTACATTCGTGAAGGCTGAAGGCATGACACCGAAGGCTTGGCAGCAACAAGCAATCTGCCCGATTCCGGTCGTTGCTTGAGACGGTAAGGCACCATCAACGCGCGGGCGAGCCCAAGCGGACTGAGGTGTAACCCCCCTTGAAAATCAATTTGTTACAGCTACAGACGATTTTTTAAAACGTTTGCGCGCTAAATTTTTTAGCGGCAATTTATTGCGCATTATTATAACGCAAACATTTAAATCGCTAACAGAATCCCCCCAAGACATTCAAAAGTGAGGAAAGCCATGAAAGTTCTCTACACCGCAGTCGCAACCGCAACCGGTGGTCGTGATGGCCGAGCCATCTCCAGCGACAAGAACCTCGACGTGAAACTGGCCACTCCGAAGGAATTGGGCGGTGTCGGTGGTGATGCCACCAACCCTGAGCAACTGTTCGCCGCTGGTTACTCCGCCTGCTTCATCGGTGCACTGAAGTTCGTCGCCAGCCAGAGCAAACGCAGCATTCCAGCCGACGCCTCGATCACTGCGCGGGTCGGCATTGGCCAGATCCCAGGCGGCTTTGGCCTGGATATCGACCTGAACATCAACCTGCCAGGCCTGGAGCAAGTCGATGCACAAGCGTTGGTGGAGGCGGCCCACCAAGTGTGCCCGTACTCCAACGCAACCCGTGGCAACGTCGATGTCCGTCTGCACGTCACCGTCTAACTTCCCGCCTCACCAGAAACAGGAGATATGAAATGAACGTTTTGACCAAAACACTCGTTGGCTCGCTCCTTGCCTTTTCGATCGGTAACGCATTCGCTGACTCTGGCGTCGAACACAACACCCAGGCATTCCTCGATGCATTGAACTCAGGCAGTGGTAAACCCATCGAGCAGCTTTCGCCGAAGGACGCCCGCGCGGTACTGACCGGCGCTCAGGCCGGGGTAAAACTGACACTGCCCAAGGCGGATGTCAGCGAGAAGACCATCACCGTCGACGGCCAGAACATCAGCTTGACCATCGTGCGTCCGGCGGGTGTGAAGGGGACCTTGCCTGTGTTCATGTACTTCCACGGCGGTGGCTGGGTGCTCGGCGACTTCCCGACCCATGAGCGCCTGGTGCGCGATCTGGTCGTCGGGTCCGGGGCGGTGGCGGTGTTCGTCAATTACACTCCGTCCCCTGAAGCGCACTACCCGACGGCGATCAACCAGGCCTACGGTGCAACCAAATGGGTGGCCGAGCACGGCGAGGAAATCAATGTCGACGGTAAGCGCCTGGCGGTAGCGGGCAACAGCGTCGGCGGCAACATGGCAGCCGTGGTCAGCCTGATGGCCAAGGATAAAGGTACCCCGGCCATTAAGTACCAGGTGCTGCTGTGGCCAGTGACCGACGCCAACTTCGAGACAGCGTCGTACAACCAGTACGCCGAGGGACACTTCCTCACCAAGAACATGATGAAGTGGTTCTGGGACAACTACACCACCGACCCCAAGCAACGTGCCGAGATCTACGCCTCGCCGCTGCGCGCTACCACTGAGCAGTTGAAAGGCCTGCCGCCAGCGCTGGTCCAGACCGCGAGTGCCGATGTGCTGCGTGACGAAGGGGAAGCCTATGCTCGCAAACTGGACCAAGCCGGCGTGCCGGTCACTGCGGTGCGCTACAACGGCATGATCCATGACTACGGCTTGCTGAACGTGGTCAGCCAGGTTCCGGCGGTACGCTCTGCAATGCTGCAGGCTTGCGAAGAGCTGAAAGTTCATTTGAAGTGACCCCCACTCAAGACCGGAGATGTATGCCATGAACTGGTAATCACCGCCGGAAACGAAAAAACCCGCTAAACAGCGGGCTTTTTCGTTTCCGGTGTAGCGTTAGCAGCCCTCTGCCAAGGGCACCTTTGGGTCGTAAGCGCTCCTTCTGGAGGGGCAGCTTTTGGCTGTGAATTCAGCAGGTCGATGCAACACAACTAAATTCTGTGTAAGCGACATGCAGACGGCCTCAGCGATTGAGCCTGGTAATTTTTGAACCCTGCAATCCCAGCCCGGCCATTAAGCCCTTTTGATCAAAGATGAACGCATAGACATCGGATTGAGCCGTTGAGGTAGTTATCGATTTGGCCATGCCTGAATCTACGACCACGATGCTTGGGCCCACGCCGACCTCAAATCCATTAACATTTTTCAGATCATTCATCGCTGAATAGGTCATGAAAAACATCACGTATCCAAACCGCTGCACGCCTGCCTGAAGGCCGTATGAGGCTGCTGTGGTCGCGTAGTATCCCGTCACTTTTCCGTTCTCAATCAATTCGCCTTCGCCATGGTGTGCGCCGGCGATGAGGCCCGCTTTCAGCACATCAGGGAAAACGAGGATACCCTTGGCTCGCTGCGCGAGGGCGCGCGCTTGCGGCGTTTTGGTATACAAACTCTGTAACGCCGCTTTCGCCTCGCGGTCCATTTCCGCGTTAGCAGCCATCGCATCAGAGGCGGAAGTTGATTGACCCATTTGGCAGCCCGCCGTGATCGCGAGGATTGAAATCATTGCCATCATTCGAAGGTATTTGATCATGAGCAATACTCCTTTTCTGTACCTGCCATTGAGGAACCTGCGTGGCGATAGCCGTTGCGGATCAAAGACTGACGGGGTCGATCTTTCCCTTAGACTTTAATCCTAATAAGCAGTTGGTCAAATGCTATGCACATGCATGTTCCTCAGACGAAATCCACAGTCAGCTTTTGGCCGATAACAGTCGCCCACTAAAGGGGCATAACGTTCCCAGGACGCTATGGAAATTCCTACACAAACCTCGGAACGCCTCTCCTTGCCCGCCGTTCCGATGAAGCTTATAGTCCGCCCCGTCGCCCAAAATGGCGATTCGGGTTTGGCGACCTGACTACAGAGAATGCGAGGGCTCTACGCTTTGTTGCAGGGGTCGTCGCACCCGCAAGGCCGCTGTAATGGCGGCTGTGCGCGGGAGGCCTTCGGGTCTGCCGGTGTTCTCTGTGCCGGTTCGCCAACCTGCGCACAGCTGCCACCCAATCGTTTGGCGACGACTGAGTGACGGCCTTTGAGCCAATCAAACAGAGATCTTCAAATGAATCGATACATGCCCCTCACCGGAATCGACCTGGTTCCGGCTTCCCTGCTCATCGACACCGAAGCTCCACTCGACGTATTGCAAGCCGCCGCTGACTACCGAATTCGCGCAGTTACTCAGGTGCTGGAGAACATCGCCTTTCGTGCCGAGATTGGTTGCGACACGGTGGTGTTGTCGGACTTCTCCAAACTGCTGGCCATTCCGTTGCGCGACGGTTGTGACTTGATGGATGTGATTGGTCGGCGATTGCGGGCGTTGGCGAAGGAGTGAATGAAAACGGGCGCTGAAGGCGCCCGTTTTTTGTTCAACTGTAAAAAGATCTGGCATCGCTAATTTGCGGAATGACTCTTGCCTGTTATCGGCCAAAAGCCGCCACCCACATTGCCTGAGCAAACACAGGCAATTCAGTGTCGCGCAGAAGAAACCCGCAACCCGACCTATATGGAATTGCGCTTGCGCCGAGCCTCTTCATTCTCCGCCAACGCCTGACGAACCAGCGCCCTCGCCGCCCACGCGGCGGTGTCGAGTGATTCTTCGACGCTCGCGCCACTGATATCGCGCACGGCGATCAACGCCTCGGTGCCGATAACGATCGACAGCGCCTGCTTCAGTCGTTTGCGTGCGCGGGGCGAGAGCACGTCCTTCAGCGAGTCGACGATCGGTTCGATGTAGCTCATCCGGCGGCCTGGTCGCAGGGGCTCGTGGGTCTCGCTGTCGAGCCACACCGACATGAACGAACGTTCCATCACGTGCAAGCCGATCTCGTCGTCGATCAAGAGTTTGTTCAACGCGTTCGCGGCCAGGCCGATGCCCTTGACCGGGTCGTCTCCCGGCCGCCAGAAGCTCTCCAGCGGCTTCATTTCACGATCCGCCGCCGTCTCGCTGATCAATGCCTCGGTCGAGGGAAAGTAGCGATAGGCCGTGGCGCGCGAGACCATCGCGCGCTCTGCAACTTGCGCCACCGTCGGGTTTTGGCCCTCGTCGCGCAAGGCGATGGCGGCATCGATCAGCGCCTGACGCGTTCGCAGCTTCTGGTTGGCGCGGCCTTGCGGATCGCCGCCGGGTTCAGACGGGGTTGACTTCGGGATCGACATGGAATATATGAGACTCTGTCTATTCATGAGACTTGAGTCTCATAATAGGCACGCAACAATCAACCGACAAGAGGTCGCCCGTTATATTTCAGCAACTGAGCGCGCCTCTGGGCGCATGAGGTGAATGCCATGAATCACAACCCCCGTTCACGGACCTGGTTTCGGCTCGCTGCCCTCTACTTCGCCATTGGCGTGATGCTGGGCGTGGCGATGGGCGCTTCCGGCGACCACTCGCTTTTCGCGGTACATGCTCATGTCAATCTGTTGGGATGGGTGTCGATGGCCCTGTTCGGCATCATCGGCACAGCGCACCCATCAATCACCGAAGGGCGCGCGGCTGCCGCACAGTTCTGGATGTACAACATTGGCGTCCCGGTGATGCTTGGCGCACTGACGTTGCGGCTCAAGGGCGTCGCGGCCATCGAGCCGTTGATTGGCGCCGCGTCCATTCTTGTTGGTTGCAGTGTGCTGCTGTTTGTGTGGCTGGTGTTCTCGCGCATCGGTGTAACGGCTATGGGTTTGAGCAGCGCAACACGTGAGTCGCGCACGTCTTGAAGTCAGCTGTCCTTACGACCGGCACACAAAATGTGCCGGCCACTTGCACCACCGCTGCCCTATTTTTTGATTGAAACAATCGTCGCGCTGCCACCCTCGACCCGGAAAACAAACGAGACACGGTCTCCGGCCGACAGCCCGGCGAGTTGATCATCCGTCACGGAAAAGGCCATGGTCATCGGCGGCCATTGCACGGCGGGTACTGCGCCGTGGGAGATGGTCACCGTGTGCCTGGCAGCATCGATAGCCTTGATCGTTCCGTTGGCATTAGCGACGGGCGCCTGCTTTGTCTCCTTTGTCTGCATGCCCTCCATACCGTCCATTTTCATACCCGGCATATCCTCTGCACGAGCCAGGAAAGACAACGCAACCAAGGTTCCTGCCACTGCAATATGGGTCAGTTTCATACGACGTTTCCTTTAAGGTGAGTGGATTCAATGACGAGATGTCGGCGGCGCATCAGGCGATAGGCTGCCGGAATGACAAACAGGGAAAGCAAGGGAGCCGTGATCATGCCGCCGACCATGGGCGCGGCAATGCGGCTCATCACTTCACTGCCGGTTCCGCTACCCAACAGGATGGGTAACAGGCCGGCAATGATCACGGCCACGGTCATGGCCTTGGGGCGAACACGCTGCACAGCGCCTTCACGAATCGCCGCAACCAGCCCGCGCTCAGTGCTGTCGCCGAGGTCTTCACGTTCTGCCCAGGCGTTTTTCAGATAGAGCAGCATGATCACGCCAAACTCGGCAGAAACACCGGCCAGGGCGATAAAACCGACACCGGTGGCGACCGACAGGTTGAATCCCAACAGATAGATGAACCATGCCCCGCCAGTCAGCGCGAATGGCAGCGTGGCCATGATCAGCAACGCCTCATCGAAGCGCGCAAACGTCAGGTAGAGCAGCACGAAGATGATCAACAGCGTGGCTGGCACCACCAGTTTGAGTCGTGCATTGGCTCTGTCGAGAAACTCGAACTGCCCTGAGTAGCTCAGGCTCATGCCAGGCTGCAACTTGACCTGCTCGTTTACGGCATGGCGCAAATCAGCGACCACCGAGGCAATGTCCCGGCCACGCACATCGATATAGACCCAGCCTGAAGGCCTCGCGTTTTCACTTTTGAGCATCGCAGGGCCGTCGCTGATTTTGACGTTGGCCACTGTCCCCAGGGTGATCTGGATGCCTGACGGCGTGTAGATCGGCAATTGCTCCAGGGCACCAAGCGAGTCACGCCACTCCCGTGGGTAACGTACGTTGATCGGGAAACGTGCGAGCCCTTCAATGGTCTCCCCGACATTTTCACCACCGATAGCGCCGGCCACGATGGACTGCACATCAGCGATATTCAGCCCGTAGCGAGCGGCGGCCTTGCGGTCGATATCCACGTCGATATAGCGGCCGCCGGTCAAGCGTTCGGCCAGCGCTGAACTGACACCGGGTACGCCTTTGGCCACCCGCTCGACCGCCTGGGTGACAGCATCGATGTCCGCCAACTGGGTGCCGGCGACTTTCACTCCGATCGGACTTTTGATGCCGGTGGCAAGCATGTCGATACGGTTGCGAATCGGCGGTATCCAGATATTGGTCAGCCCTGGAACCCGAACCACGCGATCCAGTTCTTCCACCAGTTTTTCCTGGGTCATGCCTGGCCGCCATTGCTCGTGTGGCTTGAATTGAATGGTGGTTTCGAACATTTCCAGTGGTGCCGGGTCGGTGGCAGTTTCGGCACGCCCCGCTTTGCCGAACACGTGCTCGACTTCGGGCACCGTCTTGATCAGGCGGTCGGTCTGTTGCAGCAGCTGCGCAGCTTTCTGTGCCGACAACCCCGGGAGAGCGGAAGGCATATAGAGCAGATCGCCTTCGTCCAAAGGCGGGAGAAACTCACCGCCCAGGCGCGACATTGGCCATAGCGCACTGACAAACACCACCAGTGCCACCAGCAGGGTGACTTTGGGACGGCGCAGCACCGCCTCCAGGGCCGGCTGGTAGATCCTGATCAACCAGCGGTTCAACGGGTTTTGTTGCTCACCGGGAATTCGCCCGCGAATCCAGTACCCCATCAGCACGGGCACCAAGGTCACCGACAACCCCGCCGCCGCGGCCATCGCATAGGTTTTGGTGAACGCCAACGGGCCGAACAGTCGCCCCTCCTGCGCTTCCAGGGTGAACACCGGAATGAACGATAAGGTGATGATCAACAAACAGAAGAACAGCGCCGGGCCGACCTCTGCCGCTGCTTCGGTCATGACGTGCCAATGACGCTCGCCCTTCAGTTCCTCCCCTGGATTGGCTGCGTGCCAGGCCTCAATCTTCTTGTGGGCATTCTCGATCATCACCACGGCAGCATCGACCATGGCGCCGATGGCGATGGCAATCCCGCCCAAGGACATGATGTTGGCGTTGATCCCTTGGTAACGCATGACGATGAAGGCCATCAGCACGCCCACCGGCAGGGAGATGATCGCCACCAGTGATGAGCGCAAGTGCCAAAGGAAGATCCCGCAAACCAGCGCGACGACAATGAACTCTTCGATCAACTTATGGCTGAGGTTTTCCACCGCGCGGTCGATCAGTTTGCTGCGGTCGTAGGTGGTGACGATTTCCACTCCGGCCGGCAAACTGCTTTTCAGTTCGTCGAGTTTGGTCTTGACCGCCGCAATGGTCTCGCGAGCGTTCTTGCCGCTGCGCAAAATCACCACGCCACCGACGGTTTCGCCCTCGCCGTCGAGTTCGGTAATGCCCCGCCGCATTTCCGGCCCCAACTGAATAGTGGCGACATCGCCAAGGGTCACCGGCACACCATCCGCCCCCAACTTGAGCGGGATCGCCCGAAAGTCATTGAGCGTCTTCAGATAACCGGAAGCGCGCACGATGAACTCGGTCTCTGCCATCTCCAGTACCGCGCCACCCGTTTCCTGATTGGCCTTGCCGATAGCCTCGGTCACCTCTGTCTGAGTGATGCCGAGGCTGGCCAGTTTCAGCGGATCGAGTTGCACTTGGTATTGCTTGACCATTCCCCCCACCGTGGCCACTTCCGCAACGTTGGGCAGGGTCTTGAGTTCGAACTTGAGGAACCAGTCTTGAAGCGCACGCAGTTGCGCCAGGTCGTGCCCACCACTGCGATCCACCAGAGCGTACTGATAGATCCAGCCAACCCCCGTTGCATCCGGTCCCAACGCCGGTTTGGCGCTGGCCGGCAACCGGCTTTGTATCTGACTCAGATATTCCAGCACCCGCGAACGGGCCCAGTACACGTCAGTGCCGTCTTCGAACAGCACATAAACGAAGCTGTCACCGAAGAAGGAATAACCACGCACCGTCTTGGCTCCCGGCACTGAGAGCATGGTGGTGGCCAACGGATAGGTCACCTGGTTCTCGACAATCTGCGGCGCTTGCCCCGCAAAGGGAGTGCGGATAATCACCTGAACATCCGAGAGATCCGGCAGCGCATCGATGGGTGTGCTCTGCACTGACCAAATGCCCCACGCCGTGACGAACAGTGTCGCCAGTAACACCAGGAACCGGTTGGCGACTGACCAACGAATCAGGGCCGCAATCATGGCTGGCTCCCCGATTTGTCCCCATCCGCCTCATGAATACCGGCGGCGGCTGCGCTGGGTGGCGACTCGTCCTCAGTGCTGGCGACAATGCCCTTGAGACTGGCCTCCGAGTCCAGCAGGAACTGGCCAGACGTAACCACCTTCCAGCCTTCTTCCAGTCCTTTCAAAATGGCCGTCCTGCCATCACTTTCCTGCCCGGGTTGCACCTCTACCGGGCGGTAGTGGCCGGTGTCTTCGGCGAGCATCACCAAGGCCCGTCGCCCCGTACGAATAACCGCCTCGCTCGGCACCCACAACACACTGTGTTCGCTCGAACGGTTCAGGCGCACCTGCGCCGTCAAACCCGGCCTGAGGCGGCCGTCCGGATTGGGCAGTTCCACCCGCACACGCAGGGTGCGACTGTCCGCACTGGTCTCGGGCAAAATAGCGCTGACCTCGCCGTTGAGCACCGTCCCCGGGAAGGCTGGCAGCCGTGCTTCGACCGTCTGCCCCACTGTGATCGATCCGGTCTGCGACTCTGGAACGGCCACGGCCAGCCAGACACTGCTCAAGCCATTGACGCGTGCAAGCGTGTCGCCCGTCGCCACGGTCATGCCCGTGCGTACGTTCAAGGCTTGCAGCACACCGGCGATGGGACTGGTCAGCGTCAGGTATGGCTGAACCTTACCGCTACGCTCGATCTGAGTGATCAGCGCTGCCGGTATTCCGGTGAGCTGCAGTCGTTGGCGGGCCGCAGCCAGCAGCTCAGCGTCGCCGCTGCGCTTCAGGGCAAGGAACTCTGTCTGAGCCGCAGCCCATTCCGGCACCAGAATATCCGCCAACGCTGCGTTGGCGTTCAGCACATCTCCGGGAGCATGGGCATAGACTCGCTCCACAAAGCCAGCGGTGCGTGCCTGAATCACCGCAACATCACGTTCGTTGAGCGCAAGGACACCTGTCACGTCGAGACTGGAATGAAAGGTTCCACGGGTGACAGTCGCAAAACGCAGCCCGAGATTCTGGGTCAGCCCCGGGTCGATACTGACAGTCGCCCGGTCTCCTGCGCCGCTGGCGTATTGGGGAACCAGTTGCATGTCCATGAAGGGGGACTTGCCCGGTTTGTCGAACTTCTGCTGCGGGTACATCGGGTCGTACCAGTACAGGGCTTTGCGTTCGGGCACAGCATTGATGTCTTGCTCCGCCACCGCATTTGGCGCTGCGCTCATACGCTGGTGCGCGACCCCGTAACCACCGGCAACACCCAATGCCAGCGAAAGGCTAACCAGCAATGCCCCGTTCCATTTTTCAAGTTTCATTGGCTGGCCTCCCCGTAAGCAAAATACAAACGCGCACTGGTCAGCGCGCGCTGCTCTTCCACGTCGATCTGTTTGAGCCGAACTTCGATGAGTTCACGTCGGGCGCTCACAACGGTGTCTAAATCGCCTTTGCCGGCCCGGTAGCTGGCCATGCTGAGTTCGACCTTTTCCTTGGCCAGCGGCAACAGGCTTTCCTGGTTTCGGTGCACGGCACGATTCAGGCGCTCATAGTCAGCCAGTTGGTTTTCCAGTTGCTGGGTGTGCTCGCGTGACAAGGCTTCGCGCTCGGCCTCAAGCTGGTTGAGTTCAGCGTGTCTGGCGGCGATTTTCGGGTTTTGGCGAGCGTCAGGAAACAACGGCAGATCCCAGGAAAACTGCACGCTGACCATGTCGCCGAACTGTCGGCCACGATGCTGATAGTCAAGCTCCCAACTCCAATCCGATTGCTTCTCCGACTCGGCTTCACGAACCCTGGCTTGCGCTTCGCGGGTCATCGGCGCAAACGCTGCCAGCTCCGGATGGTGTTGCAGTTGATGGGAGTAGCTTGAGGTATCGACGGGCCATTCAGGCAGGCTGCCCACAGGCTTGTCGTTGGCGGCTGAGCCAATCCAGCGTTTGAGGGCGGCTCGGGCCTGGGCTCGCTGCAGAATCAGATCGTCCTGCTGCTCTGCCAACTGAGCGGCTTCCTGTTTGGGTGTCACCGCATCGGCGGGCTGGGCGCGGCCGCCAGCAATCCGGGCCCGGACGGTATCGCTCAGCAGGCGGTTTTCTTTGTAGAAGTCCTGGAACAACGCATCTTTACGCTCGATGGAATAGCTGCTGATCCAGGCCAGTGCGGTGGACTGGCGGACCTTCAGACGTTCGACCCGACGCTCGGCGGCGGCGCGATCAACAGCCGCATCGGCGACCTCGATACGGGCTTTGCGTTTGTCGCTGTTCGGCATCTCCTGCCGGACCCCGACCATTTGCATGGTCATGAAATCCTGGTCGAGGCTCCAGCGATCCGGACCGCCTATGGGGTAGTTCTGCACTCCCAGAAGCAGCTTGGGATCAGGTAGTTCACCCGCCGGGATGGCTGCGCTGCTGGCAGCCTGAATCCTGGCGTCTTGTGCGGTCAGTGACGGCGCATTGTTTTCGGCCAGCCGCAACGCTTCATCGAGTGTCAGTGCGGCAGCGAAGCTCGGCAATGCCAGTACGCTTGCCGCCAGGCCGACCACGAGGGGCCAGCCTGTGCAATAGCACTTGGAGTTCATGTCTACGATTCCTGTGATCATCAACTGCGCGCGTCAAAAGACATGCGCACAGCCAGGTCATCCCGCTAATGCGGAATGAGGTTCGATGTGGGACAGGAATCAAACGCGGGGCGGTCGCCATACCCCGGACGGGGTTTGTACGGGCAGGGAATCGCTAAAGAAGGAAAGCGCTACGGGGCTGAATACGGTGACAGGAGGCTTGATAATCGAGACTTGCAGCATGCCGCCCGTCTTGCATTCCTGGCCTGGTTTGCAAGGCTTGCCGTGCTCGGTGGGGCTTTTCATGTCGTTGCAGCAGTCCATCCCCATGCCATCCATCATCGCCATGCCCATCGTCTTCATGGGGCACGGTTCTGTCGGTGCCTGAACGCCCGCCATCCCGCTGAGGGGAAGCGCCAGGCTGATCATGAAAATGATGCAAAACCGCAGATAGCGTTTCATGGGCTGGAGTGTAGTCGCTGCAAATGGCTCTTACGATGGGCTTGAGTCGTCAGCAACCTGTCATCAGGTTCCGACGCAGGCGATAACACCGGACATGAATTAAGCCAGCATTACGTGTTCATCGACCATCCTGAAATCCACGCGGGATCGTGTGCTTCCCATTGCCCGCCTCTCTCATCACAGGGGCAAAGGCCTGTCCTGCACCACCCGTTTCATGACCAGCGTCGACGTCAGCCGCTGCACGTTGGGCAAGGTCGAAAGGCTTTCATCGTAAAGCCGTTGAAAGGCCGGCAAATCCTGAGTGATGACGTGCAGCAGATAATCCGGTTCGCCGAACAACCGCTGGGCATCGACCACCTGCGGGATGTCGACAAGCGCCGTCTCGAATGCCTCGACCGCTTTGCGGTCGCCCTCACGCAACGTGGCAAACACCATCGCGGAAAAGTTAAGGCCCAAGGCGCTTGGGTCCAATTGGGCTCTGTAGCCGAGCAACACACCCGACTCCTCCAATGCCCGGACGCGTCGATGGCAAGGGGAAAGGCTCAGGCCCACGCGCTCGGCGAGTTCGGTGACCGACAGGCGACCGTCCTTTTGCAGCTCAGAAAGAATCTTGCGATCAATCCTGTCCATTTCGAATTTTCTCCCAACTCTGCGCATTCTGATGATCATCTTTGAAAGTAAATTCTAACAAGATTTCCTTATTCTTCCTCGCATCCATATTTTTCGGAGCGGGACGATGCAGAGCACGGTGTATCAGCAGCAGAAGTGGTTAGCGCCATGACCTTGAGTGTTTTCGTGGCTTTTTGGGCGGTGTCGATTCTGTTCGTCATCACGCCGGGTGCAGATTGGGCTTACGCGATTTCGGCGGGGTTGAAGGGCCGGGTCGTGATACCCGCCGTGGGCGGGCTGTTGTCCGGTCATTTGATTGCCACGATGATCGTTGCCGCGGGCGTCGGCACGTTGGTGGCCAACCACCCCGTTGCCTTGTCGGTGCTGACCGTTGCCGGGGCCGGTTATCTGCTGTGGTTGGGCATCAACATGCTCGCCCGCCCCGCTACACCGCACTCAGATGATGCTCAGGCGCCAGGCTCCTGGCAGCGTTGGGCGATCAAGGGGCTTTGTGTGAGCGGGCTGAATCCGAAAGTGTTTTTGCTGTTTTTGGCGCTGTTGCCTCAGTTCACCGACGCGGCAGCGGCCTGGCCTGTGCCGATGCAGATGATTGCGCTGGGGCTCATCCACACGGTCAGTTGTGGCGTGATTTATTTGCTCGTGGGATTCGGCTCACAGGCCGTACTGCAAGCACGCCCCGCCGCGGCCCGGTGTGTCAGTCGTTTCTCCGGAACGGCCATGATCATCATCGCGGTCGTTTTGCTCGGCGAGCAGCTGTTGGGTTAAGCCAGTGACAAGCCCAGCATTGCACAGCGCTTTTGCCCCGCGCCAACACTCCCCGCCTCGTCGTACAGATCGCTCACGGTGTCGTAGTCCACTCGGGCGTCGGGCACCAGAAAATTGACCAGCTTCGATTTCAAAATTTCTTCGACCATCTTGGTGTCTCCTTGATATGAGTAGCAGTCCTGTCAATCAGACACCTGCTGTGCACTGGCGCTGAGTGCACGGGGTGATAATGTAGCGCGCCGAATGGAGAATCCAGACCATGCGCCAAGTTCTTCTCGTTGTGGATGTTCAATCCACCTTCTCGCCGCCTGAATGGCTCGTGAAGGGTATTCAAAAACTCGCGGACGTTGTCCCGGCGGTGGCGACCGTTGAGCTGCATGACGAGCAGCGCACGCCGTTCCATCAACAGCTCGGCTGGCACCCTGCGGCGCTCGACAGCAGCGCGGTAAAAACAGAGCAGGTTTTCGTCAAGCACGGCTATGCACCTTCGCCAGAGACCATGGACTATTTGAAGCGCCTGAAGCCGGACCGTGTTCTGGTTTGCGGTATCCAGACGGACACCTGTGTCCTGGCCGCAGGCTTTGCACTGTTTGACGCCGGCCTTTATCCGACGCTCGTCACCGACCTCACGGTGGGTTCATCCCTGGACCGCTCCGGGCAACTGGGTATCAGCCTCTGGACCCACCATTTTCGGCACACCACCACCTCAGCTGAAGTTCTTTCAGGATTGATCGCCGAGCAAAAGTGACGTGATCACGAACAGGAAAGCCACCGCAGCAGGCATTCGTGGATAGGCGCACGTCTCTTGTGCGGCAGCCTGTCGGCGCAGGGTCAGGATGGCTGCACCGAAGCGGATGAACGTTGAGCTGGCAAAAAAGCAAAATTGCCATGTGTTCCACTCGTTAGTTCATACGTCGCAGTTCTCACTGCCCGTTTCTATCTGTCTGGAGTTCTCTCGATGCCCTCGCCCAAATCCCTGCCCGCTACGCTGCTGGGGCTGGCGCTTGCCTGTCCGGCCATGGCCGAGGAAGCCCAAGGCCTGGAGCTGGGACAGGTGCTGATTCAGGCTGAGGAGCAGCGCGGCGAAGACCAGACGATCGAGGACGCCGAGGCCCGGCTTGCCCAGGTGCCCGGCGGCACCAATGTGGTCGATATGCGCCGCCCCCTTCAGGGTCGCGTGGCCAGCAACCAGGATGTGCTGGCCTATCAGCCGGGGGTCTATGCCCAGTCTGCGGGCAATGAAGGGGTGAAGATTTCGATCCGTGGCTCGGGGATCAACCGTGCACCGGGCGCCCATGCCTCGGGGCTGTACGCCATGCTCGACGGTCTGCCGCTGACCGGCCCGGGCGGCACGCCCTACGAGTTGCTGGAGCCGCTGTGGCTCGATCATGTGGAAGTGCTGCGCGGCGCCAACGGTTTTGACAGGGGCGCGCTGGCCTTGGGCGGAGCCGTCGATTACATCAGCCACACCGGCTACGACGCACCGCTGTTGCAAGTGCGCTACGCCATGGGCAGCCACGGTTATCAGCAGCGTCAGGTCAGTTCCGGGCAGGTGCTGGGGGATTTCGACTACTACGTGTCCACGACCGATGCGCGCGCCGACGGCTATCAGGATCACACGGCCAGCGAGAGCCAGGGCGTCATTGCCAACTTCGGCTATCGCTTCAACCCGAAGCTGGAAACGCGCTTTTATCTGCGCTATCGCCAGACCGACAACGACCTCGCCGGGCGGGTGACCAAGCACTCCATCGAGCACGACCCACGGGCCGCCAACCCCGCTTACGTGACGCGGGACGACCGTCGCGAACAACCGGGCAGCACCTTCTTCGGCAACAAGACCACCTACTACATCGATGACGATTCGAGTATCCAGACCGGTCTTGTCTACCATGACTACCCGATGGACTTGCGTGAGGGCCCCAACCGCTTGAAGGTGGCGTACACAGACGTCAGCGGCACCTTCGACTATAAGCGTCGCGACACCCTCTGGGGCCTGGAAAGCCAAAGCACGCTGGGCCTGCGCGTGACGAAGCACCTGCCCAATGCCGGCGCCAGCGAATCAGTGCGCATCCCCACCGGCAACACCGCCGGCTATGCGCCGGGCACGCCCATTCGCAACTTCACTTACCAGGGTTCGGACACGGTCTTGCATATGGGCAATGACCTGGAGATCGCCGACGACCTGTGGCTGACCACCGGCCTCGCAGCCATTTACACCCGCCGCGAAAGCGCCGTGACCTTCCCGGAAGGTGGCGGCAAAACCAGCCTCAACGACTGGGACTACGCACCACGCGTGGGCCTGCGCTATCAACTCACACCGGACTTGCAGCTGTTCGGCAATCTCAGCCGCTCGGTCGAAGCGCCGCACCCGTGGTCGCTGATCTACAGCTCCAACATTCGCTTCCCGGCAGGCAGCGGTGTCGCCACAGGCGCCCAGCGCGACCCGATCAAACTGCAGAACCAGACCGCGACCACCCTCGAACTCGGCGGCCGCGGCGACAGCACGATGGGGCAATGGAGCCTGGCCTGGTACTACGCTCAGGTGCAGCACGAATTGCTTTCGGTGTTGCCGGATGCCAATGCCGTGACGCCTTACGAACTCAACGCCAGCCCGACCGTGCACCAAGGTGTGGAAGCCAGCCTGCAAAGCAACCTGTGGTCGTCCGGCGATGGCGGCCAACTGAGCTTGCGCCAGAGCTACACCTTCAGCGACTTCCACTACCGCGACGACGACCGCTTCGGCGACAACCGCCTGCCGGGCTTGCCGATGCACTACTACCAGGGCGAACTGCGCTACGACTGGCCCCAGGGTTTCTTCGCCGGGCTCAATACGCAGTGGGTGTCGAAAACTGCGGTCGATTACGCCAACAGCTATTACGCCGATCCTTACGCACTGTTCGGCGCGACTGTGGGCTACAACGCGCCCAAGGGCGACTGGCAGACCTGGCTGGACCTGCGCAACTTGACCAACAAGCACTACGCCGCCACCGTCACGCCGGGCTACGACGACAAAGGTCTGGACGCGGCACGGTCGACGCCGGGCGAAGGTATGGCGGCGTATGTCGGGGTGTCGTGGAGTTTGCGCTGAGGCCTGGGCATGCTTTTGAGTCGGTCCTGACTATGCCGACGACACTTTTGAGCTGAGACGTTTCAGCGGCTGCCGCGATAATCGAACGCTAAACCCATGAGACATCGAGGTTCAGCATGACAAGCGCCGCGACAGAGCAGGTCAGCCCGCAAACCCTGAGAAAAGTGATTGTCGCCGCCGGCATCGGCAATTTCGTCGAGTGGTTTGACTTTGCCGTCTACGGCTTTCTGGCGACGACCATCGCCCAGCAATTTTTCCCCAGTGGCGATGCCAGCGTTGCGCTGCTGAAAACCTTTGCGGTATTCGCCGTGGCCTTTGCGTTTCGGCCCCTGGGCGGGATTTTCTTCGGCATGCTCGGTGACCGGATCGGTCGCAAGCGTACCCTGGCGATGACCATCCTGCTGATGGCGGGCGCGACGACCCTGATCGGTTTGTTGCCGACCTACGCCGCGATCGGTGTCACGGCACCGGTGCTGCTGAGCCTGATCCGCTGCGCCCAGGGTTTTTCCGCAGGGGGCGAATATGCCGGTGCCTGCGCCTATCTGATGGAACATGCTCCCAGCGATAAAAGAGCGTGGTATGGCAGTTTCATTCCGGTGTCGACCTTTGCAGCCTTTGCATCGGCAGCCGTGGTGGCTTACGCACTCGAGGCGTCATTGTCGGCCGAAGCCATGGGCAGCTGGGGCTGGCGCCTGCCGTTCCTGATTGCCGCGCCACTGGGCCTGGTCGGTCTTTACCTGCGCTGGAAGATGGATGAAACCCCGGCGTTCCAGGCCGTCACCCAACAACATGCCGTCGCGCACTCTCCGCTCAAGGAGACCCTGCGCAACCATGGTTCGGCCATCTGCTCCCTCGGTGCGTTCATCTCGTTGACGGCCCTGTCGTTCTACATGTTCACCACCTACTTCGCGACTTACTTGCAGGTCGCGGGCGGCCTGAGTCGCGCAACGGCGTTGCTGGTGTCGCTGATTGCACTGATCTTCGCCGCACTGATGTGCCCGTTGGCCGGTTTGTTTTCGGACCGGGTCGGGCGGCGCATGACGGTGATGACGGCCTGCGCGCTGTTGATCGTGGCGGTGTATCCATCGTTCATGATGGCCAGTTCCGGCTCGTTCGCAGCCTCCATCGTTGGCGTCATGCTCCTGGCGATTGGCGCCGTGTTGTGTAACGTGGTGACCGCCGCCCTGCTCTCGGAAACCTTCCCGACGCGCACTCGCTACACCGCATCGGCAATCACCTACAACATGGCCTACACCCTGTTTGGTGGCACCGCGCCGCTGATGGCGACCTGGCTGATCAGTACCACCGGCAGCAATCTCTCGCCAGCGTTCTACTTGATTGCCATTGCAGTGTTGGCGTTGGTTGGCGGCCTGGCGTTGCCGGAGACTTCGAAGATCTCCCTGCACGATGTTTCATCAGGTGAGAAGCCAACAGAGGTGCCAGCGGTGGCACGAGGGTGAAACTCACCCTCGTGGTTTGTTTAACCCGGCTAACCCCTGAGCGCCGCTTCAATCGCCGCGACGTCGATCTTGCCCATCTGCATCATCGCCTCAAATGCACGCTTGGCCGCGGCGGGATCGGGATCAGTGATCGCCGCCGTCAGCACCCGAGGGGTGATCTGCCAGAACAAACCCCACTTGTCCCGGCACCAGCCGCAGACGTTTTCTTCGCCGCCGTTCCCTACTATCGCGTTCCACAGGCGGTCCGTCTCGGCCTGATCGTCGGTCGCCACCTGAAACGAAAAGGCCTCGTTGTGCTTGATCGACGGCCCGCCGTTCAGCCCGAGACACGGGATGCCCATCACCGTGAACTCCACCGTCAGGACGTCGCCCTTCTTGCCCGCCGGATAGTCGCCGGGGGCGCGGTGGACAGCGTTCACCGCACTGTCCGGAAATGTTTCGGCGTAGAACGTCGCGGCGTCCAGCGCGGCGCCGTCATACCACAGGCAAATCGTGTTTTTGCTGACCATTTTTGTTCTCCAAATGAATGTGGCGGTTTTTCCTAGTCAACGTCTTCGAACGTTCCCGTATGTACTTCGCCGCTGCGTTCGTAGCGGCTGATCAATACACCCGCTGGCGTGGTGATCGAGTGCGCCAGGGTGAACGCCGACGCCAGTGCATCCTCGCCGAACAGGCGCTTGCCGCGCCCCAGGACCACGGGAAACGTCATCAGCCGCAGCTCGTCGACCAACCCGGCGGCCAGCAATTGGCGCACCAGATCACTGCTGCCCTGGGTCAACAAACGGGCGCCGTCTTGCTGCTTGAGCACGCGTATCGCGTCAGCAAGGTTGCCTTTCAGTGCATGGCTGTTCTGCCAGTCGAGCGTATCGGGTCGATGCGTGGCGACGTGCTTGGCCACGCGGTTGAACAGGTCGCCGATGGGATGGCCGTTTTTGTCGGGCCAATACGCCGCGAAAATGTCGTAGGTGCGGCGCCCCAGCAGCAACTCGAACGGCTGCGCGAACAGCTCGTTGATGGCCTGGCCGGAGGCTTCGTCGGCGTAAGGCACGATCCAGCCACCGAAACGAAAATCGCCGTCGGGATCCTCTTCGGGTCCGCCGGGCGCTTGAATAACGCCATCAAGACTGATGAAAGCGGCAACGGTGAGCGTGCGCATGGTCTTCTCCCGGTTGGTCTTCGTGACAGCGCTCTTGCAGGAAACACCGACGATCAGGCGCATTCCTTAACCGTAGTCGAACGAGACGCCGGGAAATCGACAGTGCGATATACGGATGACGAGCCCTGCGAAAAACAGTCTTGAACGCTACAATCACAGCCCTCTCCCGCAGATCAGGCAGACCCGTCCGGCTATGGCGCTCGACCCTCCAACGATGTTGACACTCTCTATCGCCCTCGCAGCGGCCGCCGCGCTGTATCTGGCGATCGAGTGGCGCAGCATTCGCGAACCCTCGCTGCTGTTCTGGAGCGCAGGATTTGCCACGATCACCGTGGGTTCGACCCTCGCCTTGCTGCGCATCAGCGGCCTGTTGCTGATCGGTATCTGGTTCGCCAACGGCCTGTTGGTGACGGCGCACTTCCTGTTCCTGTTGGGCGTCGCGCGTTTTACGCAGGTGCGCCTGTCTCGCGCCTGGTACCTGATTTTTGCAGCCTGGTTTGCCGTGCTGTTGCTGCCGGACGAAGCGTCGTGGTCGAAGCTCATGCTGGTGGCCAATTCGCTGCTGGTCGCCCTGCCGACGCTCAGGGCCAGCTTCCTCCTGCGTCCTCATGGCAAGTCTTTGAGCGTGGGCGCGGTGCAACTGCGTTATGTGCTGCTGACCCACGGGCTGTTTTATCTGGCCAAGGCGATATCGGTGGTCGTGCCAGGCACGCTGATCGATCTGGCGGCCTTTCGTGGCGAGATCATCCAGATTTCGCTGGTTGAGGGCGCGATGGCGATCATGCTGATCGCGCTCTCGATGACCGGCACCGAGCGCTACCGGCGGGAGAAACAGATTGAACGACTGGCGGCACGCGATCCGTTGACCGCCCTGTACAACCGCCGCGCCCTCGAAGTACGGGCACCGCGCCTGCTGGAGAACGTCTCGGGCACGCGACCGGGCGCGCTGCTGCTGATCGACATCGACAACTTCAAACTGGTCAACGACCTCTACGGCCACACGGCCGGCGATCGATTGCTGGTTTCGCTGAGCGAGATGATTCGCGCGGTTTTGCCCGGCGGTGCACTGGCGGCCCGGCTGGGCGGCGACGAGTTTGTCATCCTGCTGAATGACGCATCGAGTGAGCGAGTCGTCGGGTTGGGCAACGCGCTGCGGGACCGGTTTCACCAGGCCGCCGCACAGGCATTCACCACGCCTGAACCGGTCACCTTGAGCATCGGCGCCAACCTGTTCGACCAGCCGCCGGCGAGCCTGGCCGCCTTGATCGAGCAAGGCGACGCCGCGCTTTACGAATCCAAGCGCGGCGGACGCAACAGCCTGCGCCTGGTGGATCGGACCCTGGCCAGCGACGAGCTGTCACCTACCCGCTGACTCGCCAGTTGTGTTGATACGCATGCATGAGTGATAGGTTCACAAATACTGCGTATCTTGTCCGATACAAAGCGATCCAACGCGGCCATTTGCGAGCCTCTCTCGTCAAGGAAGAACAATGATCACTGCTTCAACTTCGACTTCAACGAATGCGGCGATGTCGGCCTACACCTCTGCCGCCGAGGCGAAGGCTGCGGCGGCTGCGCAACAGCAACGCGTGGCTCAGGATGATCCGGCCAAGACACCGAACGACGATTCGGTGAGCCTGTCCAGCACCTCCACCGCCTACAGCAATTCGATCGCCGGCAACGCGCCGTTCTTCCCGGTGCGTTCGGGCATGAACGCCGACGCCCTCGTCCTCGGTGCCTCCAAGCCTGGCGCGATCTCCAGTTCCAAGGACAAGACGTTTGCCGAAGTGGCCACCGATGCCCGCAAGCGCATGGATGAAAAATACGCGCTGATGAAAGCCAGCGGCAAACCGTACACCAGCAGCGATGAAGACCGGAATGCACTGATGGGCGATCTGGATCGACGTTCGCTGAACGCCGTCGCCACCAATCAGGGCGGGACCTTCACCGCAGAGGAACAAGCCTCGGCACAAGCCTTGATGCGCCAACAGGCGCGCCTCGCCACCGGTTATTACAGTGGCCCGGCGGACCAGCAAAAAAACTGGAAAGAACCGTTTATCAACGACCCTTACGGTCGGGCCCGCGCCGCGCTGGATTTCATGGACAACATGAGCCCCGAAGAAAAAGCCAAGCCTGAGTGGCTGTCCCAGCATTTGTCGCTGGAAGCGGCGCTGAATCAGAGCTCAAGTCTGGACCCCGCCGAGAAGAAGACCGGGCATTTCCACAACCTGGCTGAAATCCTCGCGGGTATCGTGACGGACGGATCTGACAGCGAAAAATCCGGCTCAGCCAAAAACACAGATCCGAGCGTCGGGATCATGAAAAAGCTGCAATCCCTGGTTTCGTGACACCGCCGATCCTGTAGGAGCCGGCTTGCCGGCGATTGGGCCTTGAATATTGCGTTGATTTCGTGGGCCTCATCGCTGGCAAGCCAGCTCCTACAGGTTCCGGGGTGCCTGGTCGATTGCATTCACAACGCTGATGCCGCTGGAAGAACACAACCCCTGTAGGAGCCGGCTTGCTGGCGATTGGGCCTTGAATATTGCGTTGATTGCGAGGGCCTCATCGCTGGCAAGCCAGCTCCTACAGGTTTCGGGTTGTCTGGTCGGTGGCATTCACAACGCTGATGCCGCTGGTAGAACACAACCCCTGTAGGAGCCGGCTTGCTGGCGATTGGGCCTTGAATATTGCGTTGATTGCGTGGGCCTCATCGCTGGCAAGCCAGCTCCCACAGGTTTCGGGGTGTCTGGTCGGTGGCATTCACAACGCTGATGCCGCTGGTAGAACACAACCCCTGTAGGAGCCGGCTTGCTGGCGATTGGGCCTTGAATATTGTGTTGATTGCGTGGGCCTCATCGCTGGCAAGCCAGCTCCTACAGGTTTCGGGGTGTCTGGTCGGTGGTATTCACAACGCTGATGCCGCTGGAAGAACACAACCCCTGTAGGAGCCGGCTTGCTGGCGATTGGGCCTTGAATATTGCGTTGATTTCGTGGGCCTCATCGCTGGCAAGCCAGCTCCTACAGGTTCCGGGGTGTCTGGTCGATTGCATTCACAACGCTGATGCCGCTGGAAGAACACAGCCCCTGTAGGAGCCAGCTTGCTGGCGATGGCGGTGGGTCAGACGACGGCGTTGTTGACTGACAGGCCGCAATCGTCGGAACGCCGCCCGCAGCAAGCCGGCTCCTACAGGTTTGGGGGCTACCCTTCAAAACGTCCCGTGCCTTCGCGGTCGTGCTTGTATCGGCGGGTCAATGGAAACGGCGGCAACCACTGCTCGCGGCGAATGATCCAGCTTTCATAGGTGGGCGTCAGTTGGTCAGGGGCATCCAGCGATCCCAGGTTCACTTCAACTTCGTCGTCGGTGCGGGCGAAAACCGAGGAGCCACAGCGCGGGCAAAAAAAACGCCCGGCATAGTCGCGGGTTTCGCCGGTGATCGTCACCGCACGCTCGGGGAATATCGCGGAGGCGTGAAACAGCGCGCCATGATGCTTGCGGCAATCGAGACAGTGACAGAGGCCGACCCGGTATGGCCGCCCGGATGCCACAATTCGCACGTTGCCGCACAGGCAACCGCCGGTAAAAGAGTCCATGGTGCGCCTCCTCTGAATTCGTGCGACCGGAAGGCTTATTACGATAGCAGCCACCACTGGTCGCAACGAACTTGCTCTACAGATGCTTTTTACCTAATTTTGAATCTATAGATTCAATTTGAGGTCATGAACATGGCCGTTGCCCTCCAGCAACAAGCCTTCACCAAAAGCCAGTGCGTAACCGGCCTGCGCGCCGCTGTCGGCATTCTCGATAAATGGCGCGCCTCCAGCGATCAGGCCTGCCGTATCCTGCGCATCTCCCGCAGCACCTACACCCGCGCCCGCCAACGCGATCCCGACTGGGCCGTGGCACTGGACGCGGACCAGATGCAGCGCATCAGTTTCGTGCTCAACATCCACGCGGCGCTGCGCCTGGTGTTCGACAACCCGGAAAACGTCTACGGCTTCCCGTCGATGGCCAACGACAACGAATTCTTCAACGGCCGCTCCCCGCTCGAGATCATGGCTCAGGGCGATATGATTTCCTTGTATGAGACCTTCCGGCGCATCGACGTGCTGCGGGGCGCGCAATGGTGAGGCTGAGCGAACTGGCAGCACTTGCCGGCGAGCCATTGCAAGCCTATCGACTGGTCAATTCCAAGTTCCCCCCGGTGGCCTTGTTTGATGACGTGGCGGACGCGGACGCGTTTGAAGTGCTGTATCAGATCCAGGAACTCACCAACCCGAGACTTAAAAATGAAGTGGGTCGCCTTGAGCTGATTCGCCGCAGTGAAATCCCGTTCGGCATTCCGGGCTGCTCTTATGCGACGGCCCCCTTTACCCACGTAAACCCGGCAGGCTCGCGGTTCAGCGATGGCAGTTTTGGAGTGTTGTATCTGGCGGATACCCTGGAAACGGCACTGGCTGAAGTGAAGCATCATCAGAGCCTGTACTGGTCGAACGTCCCGAGCCTCAACTACGAGCGGTTTGTTTTCCGCGGGTTGTCCTGCTCTTTTGTGGAGGCCGGGATGAAAGATGCGACCGCCCTTTCGATGACCGACCCTGTTTACGATCCGGACGATTACACGCACTCCCGTCGTTTAGGGAAGTCAGTCAAAGAGGCGGGCTGCCCTGGGCTTCGTTACCACTCGGTGCGAATGCACGGCAGTGATTGCTGGGCGCTGATGACGCCGAAACCGGTTTTATCGGTGATTCAGGCGGCGCATTACGAGATGGTCTGGAATGGGCAGGTGACGAGTGTCAGTCAGATTAGTGAGGCTTGATTGCGTTACGCCGAAATGAAAACGGGCGTCTTGATAGGCGCCCGTTTTTATTTGTGTGTGGGGGGTTACCAACTGCCGTACGGGATGCCGAATTGTTCGATGTAGCGCTTCGCCTTTTCACTGACTGGATAGGCATACTTCCCTTCGCTCTTTCCCTGACTCGGTCCTAACGGTTCTATCTCAGCCTGGGCCCGTGCGACCTTGATCGTTTTCAGGCATTTATCCTCTACCCACACTTGCACAATGCCGCCGGGAGCCAATCCGACATACATCGCCGCCCGGTAATTGGCAGCCTCCTGCGGTCTTGTCACGCAACGCTCGTTCACAGAGGCGTGCATGATTTGACGCGCCTCTTCGGGAATATCCACCCACGCATGATAGGTTTGTGGCTCGACGATGGACTGCCAACGTACGTATATGCGCTTAGGCAAGTCAGCGCCGACCACTCCCCGAATACTGCCACCGATATGCTCACCCCATCCACGCGCCGCTTCGGTTCCATTCTCGGGTTCTCCCCCGGATGCACGACCTCCGCCCGTGCGGTTGAACAGCTTGCCATTGATGTCTTCAACAGCGCTGTCCTCTACCCAAACCTTCATGTAGAACGGCTCGTTGAAACTGAGACTCCACCAAGGATTTTTCGGATCGCCTTTGCCCGACAATGGCTCGGTTGCCTGACAACCTGCCGCCAGCAATGCGCACAACAAAATGACGATTGCTCGCATCAAAATAATCTCCAGCCTGGGTCAGCAATATGTGGGTGGCGAACACGGACTCCGTCATCCGTTGGCGCATTGGTGTAGCGGATTTTCATCCCACGTTCGCGGCTGCCGCCAATCGGGTTGTTCCAGTTAGCAGACATGTGGATGTACTTAAGCCTAAGCAACCTTTCTTCTTCAGGTGATGGTTTGTACTGACCTGCGAGGACGTTGTCACAGAACGATTGAAGCTCTGCCGGGACAGCGTACTCAGGAGTTTGCGGAACATCATCAAACTGGACGCCTTTCTCCTTCGCCAACTTGTGCATCAAGCGCAGAGATACCACCGACAACTTTCCACTCACCGATCTTTTTAGTTGCAAGCCCGCATAGGCTCGGACTTTTATGCCCCCCAAACGATCTTGCTCCGCCACCGGTAACTCAGATGGCGCAGGAGTAACAACCTCCAGCATTGCATCTGGCCAGCCGTTGGCAATCCACTTGGCTTTCTCTTGAAGGGCGTCTCGATAAATGGAGGTGGTACGGATGTCTTCACCTTTACTGATTGTGAGGGCCTGCATTGGGCTCACCAATACACACTCTTCCACTTCCTCGCGATAACCACCACCAATGTCGGAATGCACACCGGGCAGGGGAATTTCCGGATGCGCAGGAACGACACTACTCAACGCAAAATTCGCACGATGCTCATCACGAGCCGTCAGTTGCACGACATCGGTGAAGTATTTTCGGTCCAGGTACAGGTTAATGCCAGGAGCCACCGGGCTTTTGATATCGCCCATATTTGTAAAGCCCGCGACAGAGGGAACAGTATCAAACAGGCCGACAAACCCCATGATGATTTCGCTGTTGTATTGGCTGCCAAAGCTGGAGCTGAAGCCCTTGGGGTTACTTCGAAGCACTTCTCCCAATGGCCCTTGTTTGCAACGGACAATTTCGTTTGCAAAATGCCGTGCCGCAGCAGCGCCTCTACTGAAACCAAACGTGTCAAAGGTGAGCGAGGTGATTTCGCTGTCGGGGTTACTCTCGATTACTCTCTTGACCAATGTCTTCAGGTCCGCGAACGCTTGCTGCACCTTACTCGCTACACCCGTTGCTCCCCGCCCACTGGCTGCATTCAAGAGGCTGTCTTCGGCTCCGGCGCTTGTGCCTATCCCATCAACGTAAAGGCTTCGCAGCGCTAGTTTGACCGAGCCTGCACCCTGTACGTCTTTCGATTCCGGATAGAGGTCAAACAGTTTCGAAACATTACTCACATCATTCCCAAAACTCCCCTCCGGATCCGCCATATACGGCTTGCAGCTCGCATCTACATCCGCAGGCAAAATCGGATGATGGGCGCCACACAGCAATCCTGAAGCCGAGTTGCTCGCATTGTTCAGCGTCCCGTCGAAGAACACGCCAATGCGCAATGCGACGCGGACTTTCTCCTTCGCTGCCGCCGGTGCCTTGCCGTATTTCTCGTACTCGGCCCAGCGTCTGGCGTGGATGTCGACGGGTTTGGCTTCGTCGTATCGGAAGTTTTTCGGGGGGTTGGGTACGTATCCACTCATTCCTTGATCACCTGGCTCCTTGGTGCAACGGGCGCTGAGGGTGCCACTGTGGATCCAATCAAGCAACGCGTAGCCAGATGCCATCACTGGGACAACATGGACCTTCTTCCATGTATTGGTTTCGTCAATGGTCACCATTAATTCAATGAAGTTCTCTTAAAAATTGTGCGGCGTAACATCGCCTCCATACCAAACAACTACACCCCGGAGCACACCACCATGAAACGCCAACTCTTCCTCAGCATCGCTTTCTCGGTTTTTGCAGTTAACGCTTTTGCCGCTTCCTCCGCTCACCCGGTTGTCGCTGAAGGCGGCTCGGATCGGTTGATTGAAAGCCGTGTGGCTGAGGGTGGTTCGGATCGTTTGATCGAAAATCGTGTGGCCGAAGGTGGTTCCGACCGTCTGATCGAAAACCGCGTTGCCGAAGGTGGCTCTGACCGTCTGATCGAAAACCGCGTCGCTGAAGGTGGTTCCGACCGTCTGATCGAAAACCGCGTTGCCGAAGGTGGCTCCGACCGCCTGATCGAAAACCGCGTCGCCGAAGGTGGTTCCGACCGTCTGATCGAAAACCGCGTCGCTGAAGGTGGTTCCGACCGTCTGATCGAAAACCGCGTTGCCGAAGGTGGCTCTGACCGTCTGATCGAAAACCGCGTTGCCGAAGGTGGCTCCGACCGTCTGATCGAAAGCCGCGCTGTATGAATGAATGGCTCTATCGCGGTACTCAACGAGAAGCCCGGCCTAATCAGTCGGGCTTTTTCTTGCGTCAAACAAATGAGTGGCCTTCATTGAGGTGACGCCGCAGCACGCCGCTTCGCGTATCGCCCCAACCCGATTTTGATGCCGACCAGCATGGGCGCGGCGACTGCGAAAAGCAGCGTCACTGCAACAAATGCGCTGTCAAACGCAATCACGGTGGACTGACCTGTGACGGTACGACCCAGAAGGTTCATCGCCGCCCGACCCGCAGCCACTGCATCCATTCCCTTGGCCGACAACATCGCTGTCGTGGCGGTCAGCCGCTCGATGACCGCGCCCCCTCCCGGAGTGACGCTGGCGCCAAGGACCACCGAGTTGGCGACAACGTTATGCTCGATCAGCGTCTGAAGCCCTGCGACGCCCATCAGGCCACCCAACTGGCGCCCCGTATTGAAAAGCCCTATGCCGCTGGCAAGGTTGCGCCTGCTGAGGTCACTGAACGCGATCAGGGTGATCGACAGAAACAGAAAACCAAGACCCAACCCGCGCAACAGGATGGCCGCCATCATGTCGTCGGCGCCGCTTTCACGGGTGGAACCGGACAGCATCCACATCGCAACCATGATCATCAGGATGCCGAAGGGCACGGTGGCGAACGGCGGAACGCGGCGGGCTTGCATGAGCCAGGCCGAAATCAGCAACGCCCCGATAAAAAAGGCGCTACTGGGCAACAGCAGCTGGCCGGCATCGGTGGGTGTGAACGCGAGGACTGACAGTGCAAACGCCGGAATCAGGAACGCACTGCCGAACAAGGCCGCACCGGCGACAAAACTGACGATAAAGGCGAAGGTAAAATCGCTCGATTTGAACAGGGTGAAATCGAGCACACCCTGGCCTTGGGTCAACACTTGCTGGCCAAGAAAAGCCAGCAACGCGGCTGCCCCCATCACGGTCAGCCACAGGATGCGCGGTTCCTCGAACCAGTCCCATCGGCTGCCCTGGCTGAGCACATAGGTAAAACACAACAAGGTGACGCAGATCAGGCAGAAGCCGACCCCGTCAAACGGACGATGCCGTGTCTTGGTCGGCATCGGGGCGTCGGCAGTCAGCAAAAGTCCACTGGCCGCCAGGGCGAGCGGAACAACGCTGAAGAAAATCCAGGCCCAGGACTGACTATCGATCAACCATCCTTGAAGGGCCGGCGCGAGGGTGGCGGGCGCGACAACCGCGCCCATGGCGAACAGCGCCTGAAGGATGGGTTGATGTGATCGCGGCCAGGCGCGAAAGATGATCACCTGCCCCCCGACCAGCAGCGTGCCGCCGGCGAAGCCCTGGATAATTCGAAGCGCTACCAGCACATCCAGCCGAGCCGTCATGGCGGCAACGGCGCACGCCAGGCCCATGACCAAAGTGGCGCTGATGAGGACCTGACGCGGACCGAAGCGGTTCACCAACCAAGGAGCGGTCACGAACCCGATCAGCTTGAACGCGGTGTAGCCAATGTCCAGCCAGGCGAACTCATCGGGCGTTGCATAGGTATCGCCGATGATGTCGCTGCGGCCAAGCGACAGGACGGTGCCGGCGAGCGCTTCCGTCAGCGCGGCAAGCAGGATGCCCGCCATGATCAGGAGGCCATTCGTCACGCTGACATTACCCGGCGTGGCGGTGGCCACCGGGCTCATGAGCCACTTCCTTGCGCAACCTCGACCCGCGCAGACAGGCCCGGCACAATGCGGCCCGGCAACGGGTTGTGGGCCAACAGGATTTTCACCGGCACTCGCTGGACGACACGAACAAAGTTGCCGGTCGCATTGTCCGTGGGCAGCAGGCTGAATGCCGAACCACTGCCCGGTGCAAAACTGTCGACCACACCTTCAAGTGCCTCGTTCGGATAGCCGTCAACTGTGATGCGCACCCGTTGACCGGGGCGAATATGCTCGAGTTGGGTTTCCTTGAAGTTCGCCACGACCCACACATCATGGACCGGCACGATATCGAGCAACGACACGCCCGTCGTCACATACCGACCGACGCGGACCTGGCGGTTACCGATAACGCCATCGACAGGCGCGCGGACCACGGTGCTGTCGAAATCGATCTGGGCGAGATCCCGCGCCGCCTGCGCCTGATTCACCGCCGCAACGGCTGCTTCGCGCTCGGTAACCAACACGGCGATGTGTTGCTGTTGCGCCTCGACCGATGCCGAGGCGGCCGATACCGTCGCCTCGGCTCTGGACCGTGCAGCGGCGGTTTCATCGACCAGGGCGTGGCTGACCGCGTTGCTGACGATCAGTTTGCGGTTGCGATCATGGGTCTTGGTCGCCAGATTCATCTCGGCGGAAGCTGAACGCCTCTGGGCTTCGGCCTGGCGGATCAGGGCACGCTGAAGCTGGGTCTGGGCATCGACATGACTCAGGCGAGCCTGGGCCGCACTGACATTCGCCACGGCCTGCGCCAGCCGAGCGCGGTAGTCTCGATCATCAATGCGAAACAGGACATCACCCGCCCGGACGGTCTGGTTATCCTCGACCTCTACCGACGTGATGTATCCGGCCACTTTGGCGGCGAGCGAGGTCACGTCGCCGCGCACATAAGCGTTATCGGTGGAGGTCGCGCCGCTGAAAACAGCCAAGCCCCCTCCGACAGCCAGGACCAGAACGGCGGCGACGCACAGCAACCGGCCGATGGTTTTTTTCTTGCCGGGGCGCGTCACGGCGACAGGGATTTCGGCGCTTGCGCCGGCGACAATGGCGGCCTTGTCCTGGAGCGAGTTCATTGTTCTCATTACCTGTTCAATGCCGGGAAACGCAGCAGGCAAAGGGCGGCAGTGGCCTGCCGCCCGGCTATCGCGCGTCGATCAGCGCGTGTATGAGGTCACTTGCCGATGGGCGTGACGAGCACCTTTTCATCGGAATCGAGGACGAACACCGCCAGCAAACGCGCAGGTTGGGTATCGCTGGCATTGGCGCTGACTTCGTGCACGGAGCCCGGCTCCTCTACGAAGTTTTCGCCGACGTTGTAGATCTTTTCCGGCTTGTCTTTGATTTTGATGCGAAACGAGCCTTCCAGGACCGTTGCATAAATGAAGGCCGTTTTCGGATGGGTGTGGGCCGGCGACGCGGCACCAGGCCCATACTCGACAACCACGCCTTTCATGCTCTTGCCGGGGATATTGGGAATGGGCCGGTCGAACACGACCGTCACCTTGCCCGCGGGCTTGTCGTCGGCCGACGCGGTGATCGAGAGCGCTGCGAAAGCAGCGGCCAGAAGATATCGGGTGAACATGGCAAATCTCCTTATGCGTCTGTTTGATGAGGGCGCAACCCGGTGTCAGGACCGGGCGAGCCAGTCCTCGAAACGAATCGCGCCCAGGCGCGGGTGCTTGCCGGGGGTCAGCGATTGATCGTCGAGCACCGCGCCGAAGTAGCGTGCGTGCACGTCCGGAACGACTTTGCGGGAGTCCCCGGTTGCCCGCAGAAAGCGCCTGACCAGTTCGTCCAGCGGCATGGCCTCGGGCCCCGCGACTTCGAGCGTGCCGTTGACCGGTGTTTGCAGCGTGACCTCCGTCAGCGCCGCCACTACGTCGTCGGACGCCAGTGGCTGGATCAGCGCGGGCGAAAGGCAAATCTCCTCACCGACGGCGGCCGATTGCGCGATACCGCCGACAAATTCGAAGAACTGCGTAGCCCGCAGGATGGTGTAAGGAATGCTGGACGCCTTGATCAGGTTTTCCTGGGCGACCTTGGCCCGGAAATAGCCATTCTCGGGAAGCCGTTCGCTACCGACGATTGACAGGGCCACGTGATGACGAACGCCGGCGGCCGCTTCAGCCGCCAGCAGGTTGCGGCTCGAAGTTTCAAAGAAGTCGAGGACAGCCTGGTCTTCCCACGACGGCGCGTTCGCCACGTCGACGACGATATCAGCGCCATCCATCGCTTCGGCCAGGCCTTCGCGGGTGATGCTGTTTATGCCCGTACTGGGGGCGGCAGCGAGCACGTCATGGCCGCGCTCGCGGAGGTTATTCACAAGTTTCGATCCGATGAGGCCAGTGCCTCCAATGACGACGATCTTCATGGGTTCTCTCCGCTTCACGACGGCAACCATTGCTGTCGGTGTGAGTAAAGAGTGCCCCCGTGCATAAGCGAAGTCCTTGCGCAGGCCTTGGATTTACCTTCGCTCACGCTTGGTTTTTCGTCCAAAAAACCGCCGTTTGAATGTCATCCTGACTCGACGGTGCAGCCGGTTACGCGCTGCCGTATTATCGACTGCTCGTACTCATTACCCGCTCGACCAGGGGATATTCACCTTGCCATTCGTGTTTGAAGACTACGTGCTCGATCAAGAGCGCCGGGAACTCACCTTGCGCGGGCAAGTCGTGCCCATCGGGCCACAGGTCTTCGATTTATTGCTGCAGCTCGTCAGCCAGCGCGATCGAGTCGTCAGCAAGGATGACTTGCTCAAGGCGGTGTGGAGCGGCCGGGTGGTTTCGGAATCGACGATCACCAGCCACATCAATGCGGTGCGCAAGGCCATCGGCGATACCGGTGAGGAACAGCGCCTGGTTCGCACGGTGCCGCGCAAGGGTTATCGCTTCATTGGCCTGGTCGAGGCAGGCGAGACCGCCGAGGCCCGGCAACCTGACGGACACGATATCGACGCAGGCGTGCCCGCCGACCGGAATGAACCCCTCGTGCTACCGGACAAACCCTCGATCACTGTCCTGCCCTTCCAGAACCTCAGCGGCGATCCGGAACAGGACTATTTCGCCGACGGCGTGGTTGAGGACATCATCGCCGCCCTGTCGCGGATCCGTTGGCTGTTCGTGATCGCGCGCAATTCCAGCTTCACGTACAAAGGCCGGGCGGTAGACGTCAAGGGTGTCAGCCAGGAGCTCGGCGTGCGTTACGTGCTGGAAGGCAGCGTGCGCAGGTCCGGTGACAGGGTGCGCATCACCGGGCAACTGATTGATGCAACGACCGGAACCCATCTCTGGGCGGAGCGCTTCGAAGGCACGCTCGACGACATCTTCGAGTTGCAGGATCAAATCACTGAAAGCGTCGTCGGTGCCATCGCGCCGCAGCTCGAACGGGCGGAAATCGAACGGGCCAAGCGCAAGCCGACGGAAAGCCTCTGTGCCTACGACTATTACCTGCGGGGAATGGCGAAACTGCACAACGGCACACGGGAAGCCATCGAGGAGGCGCTGGTGATGTTCTACAAGGCCATTGAACTCGACCCGGAGTTTGCATCGGCCTATGGCATGGCGGCGTGGTGTCATTTCTGGCGCAAGTTGAATGGCTGGATGACCGATCGACCTCAAGAGATCGCCGAAGGTGCGCGGCTGGCGCGCCTAGCCATGGCGCTCGGTCGGGACGATGCGGTGGCGTTGACGCGAAGCGGGCATGCGCTGGCCCATCTCACCGGTGATGTCGATGGCGGCATTGCCCTGCTCGACAGGGCGCGCTTGCTCAATCCGAACCTCGCTCCTGCCTGGTTTTTGGGCGGTATTTTGCGTGCACTGCGCGGTGAAACAGACGCCGCCATCGAGTTTTTGACCCATGCGGTTCGCTTGAGCCCGCTGGACCCGGAGATGTTCAGGATGCAGGTGGGTATGGCGCTCGCGCACTTCGTTGCCGGGCGCTATGACTGTGCGACGGACTGGGCGGATAAGGCATTGCGCAACCTGCCCACCCTGCTGCCTCCGGTCGCGCTGCTGGCGGCCAGTCATGCGCTGAGGGGACAAATGGATAAGGCGAAGCAGGCGATGCAGCGCTTGCGCGAGCTGGATCCTGCATTGCGTGTTTCCAATTTGAAAGAATGGCTGCCTATTCAGCGGCCAGAGGATCTTGCTCGTTTTGCGCAGGGGCTGCGGATGGCTGGGTTGCCTGAGTGAGTGTGGTGCTGATCACTTTGCTTGGGGGTATATCCGTTTCTGCGGTAACGGCCGCTATTGGTTTCGCTTTTACAGCGAGTCACTTGGAAGAGCCCCAAGTAACCAAGGGCTCTTGCCCCTTTCGTTCGGTGGCTCGCTAAGGCTCGCCATGCCCTCGCTCCGGTCCTGCTCCGTGGGCCCGCCGCCATCGGCCATCCATGGCCGGGGGCGGCTAACCCGGCATCCATGCCGGGTTGCCCACTGCGCAGAACCTCCACTCGGCCTCTCGAGGGGGCGTGTACCTCAAGATCAAAAGCGGAAGGCGAGCTAACGCTCGGCCTGATGAGTGGTGGAAATCAAAAGCGTATGGGATTCCCTGTAGGAGCCGGCTTGCCGGCGAAAAACGCCCAGACACCGCGTTGATTCAGACAGCCCGCGTTATCGTTGAAGTCCATCGCCAGCAAGCTGGCTCCTACAAGGGAAATGCATTGGTTTTCGGTATGTCCTCGATCAACTGTAGGAGCCGGCTTGCTGGCGATAGCGGTGAGTCAGTCAACGCATGTATTGGCTGGACGGACGCCATCGCCAGCAAGCCGGCTCCTACAGGGGATCGGTGTACATGTCCGGAATGAGTGAACGCAGCAGTGAAGCAGAACGCGTACGCAAATGAGCCAGGTCGGCTTTCAGGCCGCCTCGGCGGCTGTGGCGGTAGTCGCCCCCTCGAGAGGCCGAGTGGAGGTTCTGCGTAGTGGGCAACCCGGCATGGATGCCGGGTTAGCCGCGCACGGCCAAGGATGGCCGATCGCGGCGGGCCCACGGAGCAGGACCGGAGCGAGGGCATGCCGAGCCTTAGCGAGGCACCGAACGAAAGGGGCAAGAGCGCTTTGGTTACTTTCGCGCTTTTCGAAAGTGACTCGCCGTAAGGGCGAAACCATTAGCAGCCGTTACCACAGCAACGGATATGTACACCCTTCCCAAATCCAACTCCGCCGCAAACTAAAAAAACACGGCTCAGTTATTGCGCAACAGCACGTAAGCCTCACCACCATTACGGTCATGTTGAAGAATGAAGTTTGCGCCCTGCAGGCTAACCTTCGACGGCACACGATCCGCCACCGCTGTCTGCGAATATGGCTGCACAGCGCTCAGCAATTGTCGGGTCAGGCTATCGTCGGACTGGCTCGGAGTCGTGACCACGCACTCTTTCGCAGACAACTGCACCGCAAGGTTTTTGTCAGCCGTGAAGCCGATACGGGTAAAACCCATATCCTGCAGATCATCGATACCGTAACGCTTGGCGGCTTCGGCCGAACCAGCGAACGATGGCGCAGTCTTCAGGCAGATGTCGGTGAAAGCTTCAATGGCCTTGGACTTGACGGGAATCGGAGCATTCGGGGTTGTTGCAGCGCAACCGGCGAGCAAGAGAAGGCTGGACAAGGCGAGCTTGCGAAACAACGAACCGGACATGACGCTGGGATCCTTCCATTTGAATACGACGCGCAACCATCGGGTCGCGTGCCACTTGAGCAGGTGGGCCCGAATGGTAAAACAAGCCCGGCCTCCACCGCGAGAGGATGAGCGTCGAGGCCCTTCTCATTCAGCACCAACAATGAGTCAAGACGATCTGCATCGGACTCAATACGTTCAGAACCCAATAGCGCGGCATCAAAGGCAACACTGTCTCCACTCCCAACGCACACCGCGTTGGGGTGTGAAAGGTATTGCCACCCCACTATTGGAAGCCTGACTCATGAAAACCTTAAGCATCGAGAACTACAAAACCAATGCCGCCTCTGGACAATCATCGCTCGGGAGCAAAACCACAGCGATTGGGACTTACGGAGCGTACTTTGCCCTCGCCGTGATCTACTTCTGGTTCGGTGGCATGAAATTCACTCACTACGAAGCGCAAGGCCTGGTTCCGCTGGTGAGCAACAGCCCTTTCCTGGGTTGGGTCTACAACATTTTCAGCGTCGATACCTTCTCCAGTTTACTCGGCGTCCTGGAAGTCTCGATCGGTGCTCTTATTGCAGGTCGACTGCTGTCACCCAAGCTTTCATTGATCGGTGGCGCCTTGTCAGCCGGGCTGTTTTTCACGACGTTGAGCTTTATGTTGTCGACACCAGGAGTGATCGAACCCAGCCTCGGCTTCCCGGCCATTTCGGTTGCACCGGGCCAGTTTCTCCTGAAAGACATCGGGTTGCTTGCCGCGTCCATCTTCGTGGCCGGCCATTCATTAACCGCGCTGGAAAACCGCTGAATCGATGATCCTTCTCTTGGGATGGCCTGAAGCAATCCGATGTTTTCAGGCCATGCCCCATCAAGAAAGTCCGTCCCCCTCTCCCGCCAAATCTTTTAGCCAGTCCCGAGGGCTGTAGCCCGTCTTGCGACGAAACGCACGAGCAAGTGCCGAAGGACTTTCATAACCGACTTCTGCGGCGATCAGCGTAATCGGCCGCCCTTCACGCAAACGCTTCTGCGCCAGGCTGATACGCCAGCTCAACAGATAGTCCGCCGGTGTCTGCCCTATAACGGCCCGGAAGTGCACGGCATAGGCCGCACGCGACATGTTCGACTCGCTCGCCAGTTCCGCCACCGACCAGGCACGGTGAGGTGCGTTGTGCATTTGCACCAGCGAGCGCGCCAGTCGCGAATCCGCGAGCCCGGCCATCATGCCGGTCCGCAGTTGGTGATGATCGAGCAGATGTCGAAACAGCAGGATGATCAGTAATTCGAACAAGCGATCCAGCGCCGCTTCCCTGCCGCAATGTCCGGCTGCCGCCTCAACGAACATCCATCGCAGCGTATCGGCCAGCTGCGGCAACTCTTCCAGGGGCAGCACCAGGCAATCGGGTAGCGAGGCAGACAATGGGTTATCGACCCCACCCTCAAACTCCATTGACGCACACAGGAGTTGAGCGCCCTCGGGCTCACCGGCGAACAGTTGATGCCGGCTTGGGCGTGGCAGAAAAATCAGACTGGGTTGCGTCAGCAGCACGTCCTTACGGTCGCCGCCCCGCAAAGTGATGGTACCGGCCTGCAGCAGGTGAATATGACCACGCTGGTCGGCGCCATCGTACGCCGCCATACCGCACAGCCTGCCGTTGTAAAACAGGTGTGCGCGTACGCCGAACTGCGAAAACAACGTAGACAGGCGATCCATGGGCATTCTCTTGGAGTGGTACAGACCGGAGGTCTTTGACTGGGTGTATATCCATTCCTGCGGTAACGGCGGCTATTGGTTCCGCCCTTACGGCGGGTCACTTGGAGAAGCGCCAAGTAACCAAGCGCCCGCGCCCCTGACGTACGGTGGCTCGCTAAGGCTCGCCATGCCCTCGCTCCGGTCCTGCTCCGTGGGCCCGCCGCCATCGGCCATCCCTGGCCGGGGGCGGCTAACCCGGCATCCATGCCGGGTTGCCCACTACGCAGAACCTCCACTCGGCCTTCCGACGGGGCAGATCAAAATCAAAAGCCAAGCAAAAGCCAAAGCGAGGCGGCCTGCCAGCCGACCTGTCTCTATAACCGTACGCGCTCGCCTTCACTGCTGCGGTCACTCATTCCGGATATGTACACCGCCCCCCTGTAGGAGCCGGCTTGCTGGCGATGGCGGTGGGTCAGTCGGCGCATTTATTGACTGGACGGACGCTATCGCCAGCAAGCCGGCTCCTACGGTTGATCGTATTTATCCAGACACATCTGCATTTACCCTGTAGGAGCCAGCTTGCTGGCGATGGACGTCAACGATAACGCGTACTGTCTGAATGAACGCGTCGCCCAGACGTTTTTCGCCGGCAAGCCGGCTCCTACAGGGAATCCCATACGCTTTTGATTTTCACCACTCATCAGGCCGAGCGTTAGCTCGCCTTCAGCTTTTGATCTTGAGGTACACGCCCCCTCGAGAGGCCGAGCGCAGGTTCTGCGCAGTGGGCAACCCGGCATGGATGCCGGGTTAGCCGCCCCCGGCCATGGATGGCCGATGGCGGCGGGCCCACGGAGCAGGACCGGAGCGAGGGCATGGCGAGCATTAGCGAGCCACCGAACGAAAGGGGCAAGAGCCCTTGGTTACTTGGGGCTCTTCCAAGTGACTCGCCGTAAGGGCGAAACCGCCAGCCGCCATCACCGCAGCAACGGATATACCCCCACCCAATCCCAAAAACCCTCCCAACCCTAGGTGTGATGAATCTCCCGATCCTTGGTTTCCGGCAAAAAGAACGTCCCAAGAATAGCCGTCATCACCGCAATCACGATCGGATACCAAAGCCCGTAGTAGATATCCCCCGTGGCCGCGACCATGGCGAACGCAACCGTCGGCAGGAAGCCGCCAAACCAGCCATTACCAATGTGGTACGGCAACGACATCGAGGTGTAGCGGATACGCGCCGGGAACAGTTCCACCAGCCACGCCGCGATCGGGCCATAGACCATGGTCACGTAGATCACCAGGATGGTCAGCAGCAACAACACCATCGGGTAATTGGTCTTCGCCGGATCAGCCTTCTCAGGGTAACCGGCGTCCTTGAGCGAGGTGCCAAGGGTGGCGACGAAGGCATCGTTGCGGGTCTTGAAGTCGGCGGCCGGCATGCCGGTGCCCTCGAAGCTCTCGACCACTTTGCCGCCAATGCGAACCTGCGCAACGGTGCCCGGCTCGGCTTTTTCGTTGATGTAGGGGATGGCTTTCTTCGCCAGTACCGTCTTGGCAAGGTCACAGGAACTGGTGAATTTGGCTTTGCCCACCGGGTCGAACTGGAACGAACACTGGTCTGGATCAGCGACCACCGTGACCGGGTTTTTCGCCTGTGCCGCAAACACGTCGGGGTTACCGTACTGGGTCAACGCATGGAAGATCGGGAAGTAAGTCACCGCCGCCAGAATACAACCGGCCATGATGATGCCCTTGCGACCGATGCGATCGGACAGGCTGCCGAATATCACGAAGAACGGCGTGCCGATCAGCAGCGAACCGGCGATCAGCAGGTTGGCGGTCTGCGGGTCGATCTTGAGCATTTGCAGGAGGAAGAACAGCGCATAGAACTGCCCGGTGTACCAGACAACAGCCTGGCCGGCAGTACCACCGAGCAGCGCCATGATCACAATTTTGAGGTTTTCCCAACGGGCGAAGGATTCGGTCAGCGGCGCTTTGGACGACTTGCCCTCGGCCTTCATTTTCACGAACACCGGCGATTCGCTGAGTTGCAGGCGGATGTACACCGAGATGATCAGCAACAGGATCGACAGCAGGAACGGAATCCGCCAGCCCCAGGCCTCGAACGCTTCCGTACCGAGAACGGTGCGGCAGGCGAGAATCACCAACAGCGACAGGAACAGACCGAGGGTCGCGGTGGTTTGAATCCACGAAGTGAAATAGCCGCGCTTGCCCTTCGGCGCATGCTCCGCGACGTAGGTCGCCGCCCCACCGTACTCACCGCCCAACGCCAGGCCTTGCAGCAGTCGCAAGGTGATCAGGATGATCGGCGCCGCGACGCCGATGGTCGCGTAGCCGGGCAGAAACCCGACGATGGCGGTGGAGATACCCATAATGACAATGGTGATCAGGAAGGTGTGCTTGCGTCCGATCATGTCGCCCAGTCGCCCAAACACAATCGCGCCGAAAGGCCGCACGGCAAACCCCGCAGCGAACGCGAGCAGCGCGAAGATGAAGGCGGTTGTCTCGTTGACACCGGCAAAGAAGTGCTTGGCGATGATCGCGGCGAGAGAGCCGTAAAGGTAGAAGTCGTACCATTCGAACACGGTGCCCAGGGACGAGGCGAAGATGACCTTGCGCTCCTCCCTGGTGATCCCGTGGTTGGGCACGTTGCCCGTGGTGGTGTTGTCGATTGCGGCCATGAGTCTTCTCCGTCTTGCTCTTGTTGTAGGCCGGAGCACCTCACTAGCATCGTCGCACCCAGGCCCTGGGGCTGAAGTTATCGGACTACGGAATGCACAAAGCCTGGCAACAGGCTGACCGCCTCACATCACTGCAAGGTTTCATGAAGCATAATCACCTTCGTGCAGATATCCACTCGCCAGCCTGCAAACCCTCAAATACGCGGAGAACCCGCCATGAATCAGCGCAAAACCGGCTACGCCCCCGTCAACGGCCTGCGGATCTATTTCGAGATTCACGGCGCAGCGCACCCCACGCGACCGCCCCTCGTCCTGCTGCATGGCGGCGGCGACACCCTTGAAACCTCATTCGGTCAGATCCTGCCGGTGCTGGCGGCTGAGCGTCAGGTCATTGCCATCGAACAACAGGGTTATGGGCACACAGCGGACATCGTCGACCGTCCGTTCAGCTTCGAGCAATCCGCGGACGACACGGCGGCACTGCTCGCGTATCTGCACATCGGGCAAGCGGACCTGTTTGGTTTCAGCAATGGCGGCACCATCGCCTTGCAGGTGGCGATCAGGCATCCGGACCTCGTTCGCAAAATCGTGGCGGCGTCGGCGCTGGTCAATCGTGACGGTGCCTATCCGTGGCTCTGGGAAGCGATGGCCAACGCCACGCTGGAGAACATGCCGCCAGAGTTGCAGGAGGCGTACCTCAAGGTCGCGCCGCAGCCCGGCAATCTGCGGCTGATGCATGACAAGGCAGCCCGGCGCATGCGCGATTTCAAGGACATCCCCGACGACGATATCCGCCGCATCACCGCACCGACATTGGTGGTGGTCGGCGATGCCGACGTCATCCGTCCCGAACATGCCGTGCAGATGTTCCGGCGCCTGGCACACGCGCAGCTTGCCGTGCTCCCCGGCACCGATCACATGCAGGTGACCACGCGCACCGAATGGCTGGTGCCAATGATCGACGCGTTTCTCGATGCCTGAAAACGGGCGTCGTGGCGCCCGTTTCCGGCGAGTTCAGCCCTGACAGCAGCGCGCCCCGACACGGCAAAAACAGGAGGCGGTGATTTCCACATCGGCCCGCGCCATGGCCAGATCGAGGCGGGTCCGGGCAGCAGCGGCTTCGGCGTCCCGCCCCAAGCGTTTCAGGCACTCCACATAACCGTGGAGGCTCCAGACATTGTCCAGATGCCAGGACGCACGGCTCAGCGTGTCGTCCAGCCCCAGATCGGCCCGGTAGGCCTGCAAGGCTTCTTCCACCCGACCCTGCTCCAGCAGCAGCGCACCCAGCGCGTGTCGCACCGGTTGCATCCAGCCCCAAGGCTCGTCGTACGGCAGGTTGTCGTCCAGTGACTGCGCCTCGCGCAGGTGAGCGAACGCGCTGTCGTAGTTGCCTTTGCGGTACTCGATTTCCCCGTGCAGCATGGCGCCGGCCACCGCCAGGATGTCGGTGCATTTATTGTTGAAGAGGTAACGCGTTGGCGGCACGCGGGTCAGCGCATTGATGAACAGCCGTTGTTCGGCTTGCGCGGCGGCAATATGCCCGTTGGCCGCGTGCGCCACGCCTCTGGCGTAATGCAGCATTGCGGTGGTCACGCAGTACAGTTCCTGGTCATTGGGCAATGGAGTGACGAGGATGTCCTGCCATTTGCCGAAGCGGATCTGCACATGCACCTTCATTGACACGAAGCTTTCCAGCCAGTCGGCCATGGGCGGTTGCTCGACGCGCAGCAGTTCTTCCTTGATGGTCGACATCAGCTCTTCGGCGGCGTCCAGCGCCGGTTGGTATTGCCCGAGGAACATCGCCGAGTAGAGTTTGAAGTGGTAGTTGTGGCATCGATACAGGGTGTAGAAGTTGAGCGGCCCTTCCCGCTCCAGGAATTTTCGGTCGGCCAGGATCGCTTGGCTATTGGTGTTCATGGCCCCACGGTAATCGCCGCAGAGCACATCGATGTGCGACGGCATGTGGCGCAGGTGCCCGGCGTCCGGCACCAGGTCGCGCAGAACATCGGCGGCGAGCAACGCTCGTTCGGGATGGGGTGACATTTCCAGGGTGTGGACGTACATGTGCAGCACGCCGGGGTGCGGCGCACCGCCCAGTGCCTGCTCCAGCACAGCCAGCGCTTCGAGGGTGTCGGCGCCCGGCGCGGGTTCACCGGTTGTCAGATCCCACAGCAGCCAGGGTGTGCGGTCAATCAAGGCTTCGGCAAACAGCGCCGCCACATCGGGGTCGTCGGGAAAGGCTTTATGGACATCGCGCATTGACGCCGCGTAGGCATCGTTCCAGGTGAATAGTTGTTCAACACTGTCGGCAGCGTCGGCCTGATAGCGTTGCTCAAGCGCCCGGATCAGCGCTTGTTCCACCGGTTTGGCACCGTCGCAATGCGCCAGCGCAGTACGCGTCGCCAGTCGGGCCTGGGCGACGGCGTCTTTCAACTCCTGTTCGATAAACGCGTCCCAGCGCTTGTTGTAGTTGGGGCCGCTGGCATAGGCGATTCCCCAGTAGGCCATCGCGCAATCGTGGTCGTGCTCGATCGCCTTGCGGAAACAGCGGATGGATTCATCGTGGTTGTAGCCGTAGCACCATAACAATCCGCGGTCGAACCAAAGCTGAGCCTGTGGCGAACGAGTCGTTACGGGGCGGCTGTAGGTGCCCAAATCGTAATAGTCGTGCATCGGTTTACCCTCTCGATCAGAGCCTGGAACCTCGCAGAAAACGCCTCACGGCCTGACTTGCCGGAGACCGTCGACAGTTCGGGAGATCCAGCATACCCCGGCTGCTCCGGCCGGGCGGTGCAGCCGACGACAGGCTGGCGCCATGGAGTTTTTAGGACATTACTCACCAGCCCCCCCTGTAGGAGCCAGCTTGCTGGCGATGGAGTGTCAGCTAAGGAAATGTCGACTGACACACCATCGCCAGCAAGCTGGCTCCTACAGGGGGGGCGGTACTGAGCAGGCATGCGCCCAGACGCCCTTTCGCATCATTGGCAAACCATTGCCGGCGTCGATAGTCACCATCAACTCAATGAAGTTCTCTTAAAAACTGTGCGGCGTAACATCAGCTCCATACCAAACAACTACATCCCGGAGCACACCATCATGAAACGCCAACTCTTCCTCAGCATCGCTTTCTCGGTTTTTGCAGTTAACGCTTTTGCCGCTTCGTCTGCTCACCCGGTTGTCGCTGAAGGCGGCTCGGATCGTCTGATTGAAAGTCGTGTGGCTGAGGGTGGTTCAGATCGTTTGATCGAAAACCGTGTTGCCGAAGGTGGCTCCGATCGCCTGATCGAAAACCGCGTTGCCGAAGGTGGTTCCGACCGCCTGATCGAAAACCGCGTTGCCGAAGGTGGTTCCGACCGTCTGATCGAAAACCGCGTTGCCGAAGGTGGTTCCGACCGCCTGATCGAAAACCGCGTCGCCGAAGGCGGTTCCGACCGTCTGATCGAAAGCCGCGCCGTATGAATGAATAACGCTACCGCGGTACTCAAAAAGAAGCCCGGCCTGACCCGCCGGGCTTTTTCGTGCACAAATAAAATCAGCTCCCCCTTAATGCCACTAGCACACCTGTGATACATAGCTCCTGATTGCGAGTCCCGTATCCAATGAGGTTGCCCATGTTTTTCTCCCCACGCCTGCTGCTGACCTGCGCCCTGTCCGGTTTACTCGCTTGCGGCGCACAAGCCGGCACGCCCTCCCCGGCGCCCGCCAGTTTGCAACCGCTGCTGGTGACGATAAACGAACGCCTGAACATTGCTGATCTGGTGGCGCTGACCAAATGGGACAGCCACAAACCGATCCAGGACAGCGCCCGGGAAGCACAAGTCATCGCCAATGCCAGGAATCAAGCGGTTACCCGCAAACTCGACCCGGACGAAATCGCCGAGCTGATCGCCGCACAGATCGAAGCCAACAAACTGGTGCAATACGGACTGCTCGCGCAATGGCAAGCGGCAGGCAACGCGCCTGATGTGCCGCGGCCGGACCTTGCCAATCAAATCCGGCCACAACTGGATGAGCTGCAAAACCGCCTGTTGCAGCACTACGCCGATTTCGCGCCCTATCGCAAAGACCCGAACTGCGCCCAGTGGCTGGCCAAAGAGCGGTCGGCGCTGATCAAGGATGGCCTGCATGGCCAGGCATTGATCCGCGCCACCGGGGATTTGTGCATCATCGGTCGATGAGTCACCTGCCGTCTGCCAGTGCACTCAAGGCTGGCGACTGCTGACACTCTGCGCGCCCTTCTCGAACATCGCTTCGAAACGGGGCTTGTTGGCGGCGTAATAAGCGGCGACGGCCTGGTCGGAAGAGCTTTGGCGCGCCTGCATCATCAACGCTTCGAGATCAGCCTGAGGGATCGAGTAGTGGGCGAAGAAGTACGCCACTTCCGGATACTCCTGGCTGAAGCCCTTGCGCGCCATGGCGTGAATCTGCTCGGCGCCGCCAAAGATCTTCTTGGGATCATCCAGATAGCGCAGCGGATATTTGGAGAACATCCAGTGCGGACTCCAGGCATTGACCAAGGACCATTTGCCGCGTTTGAGGTTACGGTCCAACTCGTTGAGCATGCCGGACTCCGATGAGGCCACCAGCTTGTAACCATCGAGCTTGTACTCCTCGATGGCCTTGACCGTGAGCTTGTACTGGCCGTTGCCGACCTCGGACGTGAGGATCTTGCCGTCGAGCTTTTCCCTGACCTGCGGTTTGTTCAGGTCCTCGACGCTCGCCACTTCGCTGATCGGCACCGAGGTCGGCACCGTCATACCAATACGTCCTTCATAGAGCACGCCGAGGTCTTCGAGCCGGTCCTTGTATTTGTCGTAGAACGCCTTGTGGGTACTCGGCAGCCAGACCATCGGGATGAGGTCGATATTGCCGTTGGCCAGGGCCTGGAACTGAATGCCGATGTCGGCCATCACCAGTTTCACCGGTTGTTTTAAATGTTCCTGCAACGCGGTGGTGGCGAGCTTGACGATGATTTCGGTGTCGGACCAGTTGACCCAGCCAATGCGCACAGGTTGCTGTTCCGCCGCCTGAGTCAGCGCCGCGTGGGTTCCAAGCGCCAGTCCGAACAGGCAGGCACAGGCTGTTTTTCGATACGAATGAGCGTTCATCAGGCGTCTTCCTATTTTACGGTGATAGGCAGGTTGTCTTCGTTTGAACGGCCTTACGGTCGTGAACAGTGCAGTCTTCGCTGCTTCGAATTCGGGCAGCACAGCCCTTCTCCACCGAATCCCTCGCAATCCCTTTTCACATCGTGCCAGGCACGACTGTCGCTCCTCTGCACCCTTTCGAGCCTGATCTTATCGGCGACTTTTGTGTTGCGCAAGAAAAATGTACACGTGTGTCATGAGCAATTGACACCTATGTACATTTATCCTAATTTCAAGTCGCCGAGCCTGATGAAGCCCACTTTGGAGCGCACCACGATGTCCAGCGATCCCTTGCTGCAACCCTACAAGATCAAGCACCTGACCCTCAGAAACCGGATCATGACCACGGCGCACGAGCCGGCCTACCCTATCGACGGCATGCCCCAGGCGCTGTATCGCGCCTACCACGTCGAGCGCGCCAAGGCCGGGGTTGCCCTGACCATGACGGCGGGCTCGGCGGCGGTCTCCCGGGACAGCCCGCCGGTGTTCAACAACGTGCTGGCCTACAAGGACGAAGTAGTCGGATGGCTCAAGGACCTGACCGATGAATGCCACGAACATGGCGCGGCGGTGATGATCCAGTTGACCCACCTGGGCCGGCGCACTCGCTGGGACAAGGCCGACTGGTTGCCCGTGGTCTCGCCTTCGCACCGTCGCGAGGCGTCGCACCGCTCGTTCCCCAAGAAGATGGAAGACTGGGACATCGAGCGGATCATCAAGGACTACGTGGACGCAGCCGAACGCATGCAGGCCGCCGGCATGGACGGCCTGGAATTGCAGGCCTACGGGCATTTGATGGATCAGTTCTGGTCGCCGCTGACCAACGATCTCGACGGCCCTTATGGCGGCTCGCTGGAAAACCGCATGCGCTTTACCTTCGACATCCTGCGCGGGATTCGCCAGCGTGTCGGCGAAAACTTCCTGCTGGGTGTGCGCTACACCGGCGACGAAACGCTGCCGGGCGGCTTCAACGCCAGTGAAGGGATGCAGGTGTCGCACATGCTCAAGGACAGCGGGCTGATCGATTTCCTCAACGTGGTGCGCGGCCACATCGACACCGACGCGGGCCTGACTGATGTCATCCCGATCCAGGGCATGCGCAACTCGCCGCACCTTGATTTCGCCGGTGAGATCCGTGCCTCGACGGGCTTCCCGACCTTCCACGCGGCGAAGATTCCCGACGTCGCCACGGCGCGCTACGCGATTGCCTCGGGCAAGGTCGACATGGTGGGCATGACCCGCGCGCACATGACCGATCCGCATATCGTGCGCAAGATCATCGAGAAGCGCGAGGAAGACATCCGCCCTTGCGTGGGCGCGAACTATTGCCTGGACCGGATCTATCAGGGCGGCGCCGCCTACTGCATTCACAACGCGGCGACCGGTCGCGAAACCACCATGCCCCACGAGATTCCCAGGGCGGCGCACCAACGCAAAGTGCTGATCATCGGCACCGGCCCCGCCGGGCTGGAAGCAGCGCGTGTCGCGGGCGAACGCGGCCACGACGTCACTGTGCTGGAAGCGGCGGACCGGCCCGGCGGGCAGATCCGGCTGACGTCCCTGAACGAACGCCGCCGCGAAATGATCGGCATCATCGACTGGCGAATGGCGCAGTGCGAGCGCCTTGGCGTGAAGTTTCACTTCAACACCTGGGCGGAAGCCGACACCGTGCTGGCCCACGAGCCGGACGTGGTCATCGTCGCGACCGGAGGCCTGCCCGACACCGAGGTGCTTGCTCGAGGCAACGAACTGGTGGTGTCGACCTGGGACATTATTTCCGGCGACATCAAACCTGGCCGCAACGTGCTGATTTTCGATGATGCCGGCGACCATGCCGCCTTGCAGGCTGCCGAAGTCATCGCACAAAGCGGCGCGACCGTGGAGATCGTCACGCCCGACCGTGCATTTGCGCCGGAAGTGATGGCGATGAACCTGGTGCCCTACATGCGCAGCCTGCAAGACCTCGACGTCACTTTTACCGTCACGTACCGCGTCGAGTCGGTGGAAAAGCGCGATGGCAAGCTGGTCGCGACCTTCGGCAGCGACTACGGCAAGGTCAACAAGCAGCGTGTCGTCGATCAGGTCGTGGTCAACCACGGCACGCTGCCGCTGGACGACCTGTATTTCGATCTTCGCCCTCACTCCAGCAATGGCGGCGCGGTGGAACAGCACGACCTGATTGCCGGTCACGCGCAGCACATCGTCACCAACCCTCAAGGGCGTTTCCAGCTGTTCAGGATCGGTGACGCCGTGGCGGCCCGCAACACGCATGCGGCGATCTACGATGCCTTGCGGTTGGTGAAGGAAATCTGACCCCTGTCAAACATGAATAGAGGGAGCTTTTGCTCCCTCTTTTTTTACATCCCGCGTCGGGCGACAGCCGCACCGGCCTGTACAGCCTGGCCCACGATGGCGTCGAGATGTTGATCAGCCATCGACTGCAACGCCGCTGCCGTCACACCGCGATAAGCCATGAGGGCGTCGATCATTTGCAGGGGATCGCGGCTGGCCAGTAGCTGACCGCCACCCACCACCACGCCGTGCGCGGCACGTTGGGCGATCGCCTCGGGAATCCCCGCGACCACCGCCGATTCAACCAGCGCCCTGTAAAGCATGGCCGGGAAAGCAGGCCCGGTGCCGGACAGAGCACTGAGGTAATCGATGCAATCCTCATTGGGCACTTCGTCCGCCGAACCGACGCATTCAAAAAGTCGTTGCACCCACTCGCGGTCCTGTTCGCTCAACTCACCGGCGTTGTACCAAGGCGTGTACGACTGGCGGATTTCCACAGCTGCATTCGGCATCGCCCGCACCACGACTTGCGCACCGATGGCGGCGCTGATGGTCGCCGCCGGAACACCGGCCATCAGTGAAATCACCCGTTTGCCCCGGGCGTCGATCTGCAGTTCACGAAATTGCTCCGGACGGATCGACAGCACCACGACGTCGCTAAGTTCAACCAGCGCCTGGTTATCCGCCAGCACCCGCACGTCTGGCCCGAACGTGCTGCTGCCGGAACGGTTCGAAATCAGCAGGCAATCGGCAGCGATGAAGCCGCTTTCCAGCACCGCGTCAGCGATTGAACGGCCCAACCAGCCGGTGCCGCCGATGATGCCCAGTGTTCTATTCGGCATCGGGCGTGGCCTCCTCGAAAGTGTCGACCAGCGACACGAAAACACCCGGCTCTTTTTCCGCGTAGCCGAACTTGCCAAAAAAACGGTCGAGCTCGCGACGCTTCGGTGCCTTGCCGGTAAACACCGTGACGTACTGCGGAATGCGTCGGAAACGCACGACGATGTCCTCAGTGGTTTTCATCGAGATGTAGCCGATCTGCGTGAGGTAGATCGTCCTGGCCCGCGCATCGGCGGCGTCGGTCTCGTAGCCGAACCGGCGAAACATGCCGGCCAGGGCATTGATCCGCGCCTCGTCAGCCGCCGCGATTTCATCGGCCACCTCGGCGGACTGCAACGCCCAACTGCGCACGGCAAACTCGAACTGCGAGTCGAACAGCTCGGGATTCACCCAGCATTCGAAAACGTTGAGGATGGCTTCGGAAATGCTTTCGGCGTAACTCTCGCACTGGCTGATCAGCCCGCCGGTGTTCTTGTCGCGCCAGCGGGTCAGGAGCGCCGCCAGCAGTTGCTCGCGATCCTCATAGAACCAATAGAAACTGGTGCGCGACAAGTTCAGCCGCTTGGCCAGCGGCATCACGCGCACCGCGTCCACACCGGATTCCTTGAGGGCATCGTAGGCGGCGTCCAGCCAGCCATTGACCGAGCCGCGCCAGCCGGCGTCCTGTGCCTTGGTCCGTGTCTTTCCTGTCTGCGACATCCTCGGGTACCACCGTGTTCTGAAAATGTCGCTCCACTCTACGCTGCACGCCCTCGTGCGTACACAAAATGTACATCGACGTACATTTCAACGACGCATTTGATTACTGCGGCTGAAACGTCTGCAAGTACGCCAGCACATCCTCGATCTTCTCCGGATCGCTGAGCCCCCAGAAAATCATCCGGGTGCCGGGCACCACTTTCTTCGGCGCTTCGAGGTAAGCCGTCAGTGTCTCTCGCGTCCAGACAATGCCGGCGGATTTCATCGCGTCGGAGTACTGGTAGTCCGTCACGCTTCCCGAGGGACGGCCGAAAATGCCGTTGAGTTGCGGGCCGAAGCCGCCCCGCGCCGACTCGCCCACTTGATGGCAGCCGCCGCAGATCCGCGTGAACAGTTTCGCCCCGGCTTCAGCATCCCCCGCCGCTGCCGCCGGCGTGCAAAATGCCCCTGCGGTCAGTGAAAGGACGAAGGTGAGGGTTACAGCTTTCATCATGTTCGGTTCCAGTGAAGTCAATCGGCGCACCCGGTGCATTTTCGCGCCTACCTTACCCGATTACCGCCGCCCGACGTGCGCCGGTCGCTCAAGCGTCGGCCTGGGCGCGAATCTCCTAAAATGAATCGTGAGACTTGAACGGTTGCCAGCCCCTGGCAACACCGTCGTGAAAGGAGGTGTTCGAGATGCAACTCATCACGCAGAAAATCGATAAGCCGCAAGACACGAATTTCATTCTGGGCCAGACCCACTTCATCAAATCCGTCGAGGACATTCACGAAGCGTTGATCAACGCAGTGCCAGGCATCCGCTTCGGCGTGGCTTTTTGCGAAGCCTCGGGCAAATGCATGGTGCGCTGGTCCGGCACCGATCCCGCCATGATCAAACTGGCCCAGAGCAATGCCCAAGCCATCGGCGCCGGGCACAGCTTCATCATCTTCCTGGGTGACGGCTTCTACCCGCTGAACATATTGAACACGGTCAAGACGGTTCCAGAGGTGTGCCGGATCTTTTGCGCAACCGCCAACCCCACTGAAGTGGTGCTCGCCGAGACAGCACAGGGACGCGCGATTCTGGGTGTGGTGGATGGCTTCTGCGCCAAGGAAATTGAAGGCGACGAAGACATTCTGTGGCGCAAAAACCTGTTGCGGCAGATTGGCTACAAGCTGTGAATTTAGCGGCTCATAAGGACTTGCAGTTTTCAACAGTAGGCTAAGCTTGGATCAGCTTATTGCTCACGATGCTCGATTCTGCAGGGTTTTGGTTGTTCTGGAGAGCGTCTGCAACAGCTATCTCAGACAGGCCCAACCCTTTCACGCAGGATTGACGTGATGACCGAGCCCCTCCTCAGCTTTGATGCACTCAAGCGCGCGGCTGCCGCTGGCGAAATCGACACCGTATTGGTCTGCATGGTCGACATGCAGGGACGCCTGGTCGGCAAGCGCTTCCAGGTCGAGTTTTTTATCGACAGCGGCCACGAAGAAACCCACTGCTGCAATTACCTGCTGGCCGACGACATCGACATGGAACCGGTGCCGGGTTACGCCGCAGCCAGTTGGAGCAAAGGCTATGGCGACTTCGTCCTCAAACCGGACATGTCCACGCTGCGGCGTGTGCCCTGGCTGGAATGCACGGCGCTGGTGCTCTGCGATGTGCTCGATCATCACCATCGAAAGGACTTGCCCCACAGCCCGCGGGCGATTCTGAAAAAACAGGTCGAGCGCCTGCGTGAACGGGGCTACACCGGCATGTTCGCTTCGGAGCTTGAGTTCTACCTGTTCGATGAGAGCTACGAGGCGATCCACCAGCGCAACTATCACCAACCGAAAACCGCCGGGCATTACATCGAGGATTACAACATCCTCCAGACCACCCGCGAGGAACCGGTGCTGCGGGCGATTCGCAAACATCTGCAAGCGTCGGGCATTCCCGTGGAAAACTCCAAGGGTGAATGGGGCCCCGGCCAGGAAGAAATCAACATTCGTTACGCCGATGCCATGACCATGGCCGACCACCACGTCATCATCAAGCACGCCTGCAAAGAGATCGCGCAGCTGCAAGGCAAGGCGATTACGTTCATGGCCAAGTGGCGCTATGACGCCGCCGGTTCCAGCAGCCATATCCATAATTCGCTGTGGGACAAGAACGCCAAGAAGCCATTGTTCTTCGACGCCAAAGCCGAGTTCGGCATGTCGAAACTGATGCGCGCCTGGGTCGCCGGGCAGCTGAAGTACGCCAACGACATCACCTGCTTTCTGGCGCCCTACATCAATTCGTACAAGCGCTTCCAGGCCGGCACCTTCGCGCCGACGCGGGCGGTATGGAGCCGCGACAATCGCACCGCCGGCTTTCGCTTGTGTGCCGAAGGCAGCAAATCCATCCGCATCGAATGCCGCATCGGCGGCGCCGACCTCAACCCTTATCTGGCCTTTGCCGCACTGATCGCGGCGGGCCTGGCCGGGATCGACGAGAAGCTCGAACTCGCGGCCCCGTTCGAGGGCGATGCCTACCTCGATGAGCATTTGCCGGAAGTCTCGAAAACCCTGCGCGATGCCTGCTCCGCCCTCAAGGGGTCGAGCATGTTGCGCGAGGCGTTCGGCGATGAAGTGGTCGATCACTACGTTCACACCGCCGAGTGGGAGCAGAAAGAGTACGACCGGCGGATCACCGACTGGGAACTGCAGCGCGGCTTCGAGCGCTATTGAGCACACCATGACTGCGAAGATTCAGCTTATTTCTCCGGTCGATGGCCGGGTGTACGTCGAGCGCCAACAAATAGATACCGCCCGACTCCTTCAGGCGCTTGAGGCGGCTGCAACGGCCCAGGCGCAATGGAAGCGCCGACCACTGAGCGAGCGCGCAACTTTTTGCAGTGCCGCTGTGGACGCGATGCTCGCCATGAAAGATGAAATCGTGCCGGAGCTGGCCTGGCAAATGGGTCGACCGGTGCGTTATGGCGCTGGCGAGCTGCGCGGTTTCGAAGAGCGGGCCCGGCACATGATCGCTATTGCGCCCGAAGCGCTTGCAGCCGTTGAGCCTGCACCGGTCGCAGGTTTTCGGCGTTACATCAAACGCGAGCCGCTAGGCACGGTGCTCGTGATCGCCCCGTGGAATTACCCCTACCTGACCGCCGTCAACACGATTATTCCGGCGTTGATGGCGGGCAACAGCGTGATCCTCAAACACGCCTCGCAAACCCTGCTGGTCGGCGAGCGTTTCGCTGAAGCTTTTCGCCGGGCCAATCTGCCTGAAGGGTTGTTCCAGAACCTGCTGCTCAGTCATGCCAGTACCGCAGTAGCCATCGTCACCGGCGACGTACAACAGGTGAACTTCACGGGTTCGGTGGACGCTGGCCTGCAAGTCCAACAAGCAGCCATCACGGATTTCATCGGCATGGGCCTGGAGCTCGGCGGCAAAGACCCGGCCTACGTTCGCGCCGACGCCAATCTCGAATACGCCGTGGAAAACCTGGTGGACGGCAGCTTCTTCAACTCCGGGCAAAGCTGCTGTGCGGTCGAGCGCATCTATGTGGACGAGAAAATCTATCCCGCCTTCGTCGAGCGTTTCGCCGATTTGACTCGCCAGTACGTGTTGGGCAACCCGCTGGACGAAGCCACCACGCTGGGTCCGATGGTCTCGCCGGCCGCCGCAGATTTTGTTCGCGGACAGATTGCCGACGCACTGGCCGAGGGCGCCAAAGCGCTGATCGATCCGAAGGCGTTTCCCGCCGACGCACCGGGCAGCGCCTATATGGCGCCGCAGGTACTGGTGGACGTCACTCATGAAATGTCGGTGATGCGCGACGAAAGCTTCGGCCCTGTGGTCGGCATCATGCCGGTGACTGGCGACGAAGAAGCCATCGCCTTGATGAACGACAGTGAGTTCGGACTCAGCGCGTCGATCTGGACCGAGGACCTCGCCGCCGCCGAACGCCTCGGCAACGAGATCGCCACCGGCACCGTATTCATGAACCGCTGCGATTACCTCGACCCGGCGCTGGCCTGGACCGGGGTCAAGAACAGCGGACGCGGCGTCACCCTGTCGCGCCTGGGCTACGAGCACCTGACCCGCGCCAAATCCTTTCATCTGCGCCACGAGGTGTAGGCCATGAACCTGACTGGAAACTGGAACTACCCCACCAGCATTCGCTTCGGTGTCGGGCGCATCGCCGAGCTGGCCGAGGTCTGCCGCAGCCAGGGTATCCAGCGCCCGTTGCTGGTCACCGACAGCGGCCTGGGGCGTGCGGCGATCACCACGGCGGCGGTGGATGCGTTGCGCGCCGCCGGCCTTGGTGTCGCGCTGTTTTGTGACCTCAAGCCCAATCCGGTCGAGGCCAACCTGGCCGGTGGGCTCGAAGCCTGGCGCACCGGCCAGCACGATGGCGTGGTTGCCTTCGGCGGTGGCAGCGGCCTGGACATGGGCAAGCTCATCGCGTTCATGAGCGGTCAGACCCGACCGGTGTGGGATTTTGAAGACATCGGCGACTACTGGACCCGAGCCGACGACAGCCACATCGCCCCGGTGATTGCCGTGCCGACCACAGCGGGAACCGGTTCCGAAGTCGGCCGTGCGGCGGTGATCATCGACGAGCGCACGCACACCAAACGCATCATCTTCCACCCGAAAATGATGCCGCGCGTGGTCATCAGCGATCCGGCACTCACCGTGGGCATGCCGGCAAAAGTCACCGCCGGCACCGGCATGGATGCGTTCGCCCATTGCCTGGAGGCGTATTGCGCTCCCGGATTTCACCCGCTGGCTGACGGCATTGCGGTGGAAGGCATGCGCCTGGTGGCCAACGCGCTGGTGCGCGCCGTCCATACACCTTCGGACCTCGAAGCGCGCGCACACATGCTCGCCGCCGCCGCGATGGGCGCCACCGCGTTCCAGAAAGGCCTCGGTGGAATGCACGCGCTCTCGCATCCGGTGGGCGCGCTGTACGACACCCATCACGGCATGACCAATGCCACGTTCATGCCGTATGTGTTGCAGTTCAATCGCCCGGCCATCGAGGAACGCATCATCCGCCTCGCGGCTTATCTGCGCCTGCCCTCCCCCGGCTTCGACAGTTTTCTGGCCTTCGTGCTCAAGCTGCGCAAAGACATCGGCGTGCCGCACACGCTGGTTGAGTTGGGCGTGGATGACCGGCAGGCCGACCTGATCGCGGACATGGCGATTGTCGATCCCTCGGCCAGCGGCAATCCCCTGCCATTGACCAAGCTCGGTGTGGCCAGCATTTTCGACGCGGCTTATCACGGCCGCGTTTAGATCCAGAGCAGTATCGGTTGGAAAAAGGAGCAGTACGACAAGGTGTTGAAGGCCAGCCCATTGCGCACACGCCAATGGATTGAATCAAAACCTGATGGGGTACACAGCATGAACCCAGCAAGCCAGCCCGGCACCGACGCGCACGACGAGGACGTCAAGGTGCTGCACAGCATGGGCTACGCCCAGCAACTCTCGCGACGAATGGGTGTTTTCTCCAACTTCGCGATTTCCTTTTCGATCATCTGCATCCTTTCAGGCGGCATTAACTCACTGGCCCAGGGCACCTCGGGCGCAGGGGGTGCGGCGATTGGCATCGGCTGGCCCATCGGTTGCCTGATCTCCGGGGTGTTCGCGCTGGCCATGGCGCAGATTTCTTCGGCCTACCCCACCGCTGGCGGTCTCTATCACTGGGGCTCGATTCTCGGAAACCGCTTCACCGGCTGGCTGACAGCCTGGTTCAATCTGCTGGGACTGGTCACGGTGCTCGGCGCGATCAACGTCGGCACCTATTACTTCTTTTTCGGCGCCTTCGGACCGGCGCTGGGAATGGAAGACACCACCACGGTGAGGGTGATTTTCCTGGCGATCCTGACCGGCATCCAGGCCTTGTGTAACCATCTGGGCATCGGCTTGACCGCGAAACTCACCGACTTCTCGGGCTACCTGATTTTCGCCACGGCGCTCGCGCTGACCATCGTCTGCCTGATTTCCGCACCCAGCTATGAGTTCGCCCGGTTGTGGACTTTCGGCAACTATTCCGGTGAAGCCGGCGGCAGTGTCTGGCCACAGGTGTCGAACAGCTGGGTGTTCATGCTCGGCCTGCTGTTGCCGATCTACACTATCACCGGTTATGACGCGTCGGCGCATACCTCAGAAGAAACTCGTAATGCCGCGATGTCGGTGCCACGCGGCATGGTCATGTCCGTGATCTGGTCGTTGCTGTTCGGTTGGGTGATGCTCTGTTCGTTCGTGCTGATGCTGCCGAACATGGACGAAGCGGCGAAACAGGGCTGGAACGTGTTCTTCTGGGGCATGAACGCCCAGGTGAGCCCTAACGTGAAATTCGCGCTGTACGTGGCGATTTTCATCTCGCAGTTTCTCTGCGGGCTGGCGACCGTGACCTCGGTGTCACGCATGATCTTCGCGTTCTCCCGCGACGGTGGCCTGCCCTGCTCGAAAGCACTGGCCTCGGTCTCGCCGAAATATCGCAGCCCGGTGGCAGCCATCTGGACCGGCGCGACCCTGGCGGTCTTGTTCGACTGGGGCTCGTCGGTGATCTCGATCGGGGCAACACCGGTCTACACCATCGTGGTCTCCTGCACGGTGATCTTCCTGTTTTTCTCTTTCATCATTCCCATCGTGCTGGGCCTGTTCGCCTACGGAACCTCGAAGTGGCCAACCATGGGGCCGTGGAACATGGGGCACGCTTTTTACTCCTTGTTCGCCGTGCTCTCGGTGCTCTCGATGGTGGTGATCTTCGTCATCGGCATCCAGCCACCGAACGATTGGGCGCTGTACATCACCATCGGCTTCCTGGTGCTGACGGCCATCGTCTGGTTCGGTTTTGAAGCGCGGCGCTTTCAGGGGCCGCCGATGGGTGACCTGATCATCAAGCGCCAGGCGGAAATTGCGGCGGCAGAGGCAGCGTTGAACAAGCAGGCGTGAAGGCTTTACCCGTAGGAGCGAGCAAGCTCGCTCCTACAGTCACTGTCGATTTGTATCAGTGTGTATTTTTGCGGGGTGATCTTACACGGCGATACACAAGCGCCGGTTCAGGACACATCCGCATTACATGGAAGTGGAAAAGTGGGCCACATCGGAAATTCAGATGTTTTCCGATGAACAGCGATTTAGAAGCGCCCACCAACCTCAGCAGGAACCGCCATGATCAATCAAATCGACACCGTGCTTTACACCGGCAAGACCCACACAACCGGAGGCCGCAATGGCGAATCACGAAGCGACGATGGCCGTCTGGACGTCAAGCTTAGCGCCATAGGTTCTTCCGGCAGCGGCACCAACCCTGAACAACTGCTGGGCGCTGGTTGGTCGGCCTGCTTCATCGGCGCCATGGGCAAGGCAGCCATCGCGTTGCAAGTGACTTTGCCGACTGACGTGTCTGTCGATACCGAAATAGACCTGGGCAAGACCGAAAACGCCTTTTTCCTGCAGGCGCGCCTCAACGTCAGCCTTCCCGGTCTGGACCCGGCGGTTGCACGGTCGGTGGTGGATGCCGCGCACCAGACCTGCCCGTATTCGAAGGCGACCCGTGGCAACATCGATGTCGTGATCAACCTGATCTGACCGGGACGACAAGTGCGGCCTGCCATTGCGGCAGGCTGCACTGGCGATCGCTTACTGAACGTTTTTCAGCTTGATCACATCACCGGAAACCTTGGTGGTGTAACCGCTCAGGACCCAGGCCCAGAACCAGTTTTCCTGCACTTGGGTGTTGATCAGTGCATCGCCGCCCTTGGCCTTGATCGCTGCGTCTTGCGCGCGAACAAAACGGCTGTTCTGGCGAATCGGGATGACGCCGAACAGCATCAGGCCCGTGGCGCTCGCTTCACTGTGGCCAACCACCGTGTATTGGCTTGCATCGTATTGCTGAGTCTTCATCGGGGCGCCGGTGCAACCCGCCAGAACCAGGCCGAACAGGGTAACGGCAACAACTTTGCTGAGGTGATTCACTGAATGACTCCTTGGGTAAACGCCCGGGATCCGTCTCTCGGGCGGGGCATACTCTACCGGAAATGATGGCCAATTAGTATCAATTCGCCCACCTCGGCAAGCCTGGCGCCTGCGATCGTGGGGTGTCCGGGATGATGGATTCACCCCAAACCCGTAGGAGCCCGGCTTGCTGGCGATGGCGATTTCACGGACGCCTTCGCCGGCAAGCCTGGCTCCTACGGATTAGGGGGATGTTCGGGATTGGGGGCTCACACAAAACCTGTAGGAGCCGGCTTGCCGGCGATGGCGATTTCACGGACGCCTTCGCCGGCAAGCCTGGCTCCTACGGATCGCAGGGATGTCCGGGATTGGGGATTCACACCAAGCCGGCTCCTACGGATTGGGGGGATGCCCGGGATTGGGGGTTCACGCCAAACCTGTAGGAGCCGGCTTGCTGGCGATGGCGATTTCACGGACGCCTTCGCCGGCAAGCCTGGCTCCTATGGCTCGCGGGGTGGCCGGGATCGGCAAGTCAGGCAAACCGCTTCAACGAAAACGCCGACAGGTCCAGGTCATTGCTGCCACGCACGCACCACTGCGCCACCGCCTCGCCCAAGGCTGCGGAATGCTTGAAACCATGTCCCGAACAGGCTGACACCACCAGGGTGTTTTTCAGTGACGGATGCTCGTCGATGATGAAGTGCGAATCCGGCGTGACGGTGTACGCGCACACCGCCGACTTGGCCACACGCGAAGTCACGCCTGCGATCCGGCCGCGCACCTGACGTTCGAACATGTCGTGTTCTTCAGCGGCGCTGACGGTGCGGTCCAGCGTGTCTGGCGAAGAGTTTTCAGTGTATTGCTCCGTCGCGACTTTCACGCTGCCCTCGCCCGGTAACGGCGGGAAGCCGTAAAAGGACTGCGCCGGACCGTGGCTGAAGATGAACGTCGGTGACACCTCGGCAAACTCCGCGTGCTCTTTCTGTTCAAACCAGAACAGCTTCTGCCGACACACACGCAACAAGCGGTCGAACGGCTGTCCCAACAAATCCCGGGACCACATGCCGGCACTGACCACGACTTTGTCGGCGCGGATCGTGCGCTGGTCGGTGGTGAGGGTGACGCCCTGCTCGTCCGAGCGGATGTGTGTGACGGTTTCGCCCTTGAACAACGTGGCGCCGTGTTCCTCGGCGAGCTGCAATTGCACCGCGATGCAGCGTTCCGGCCGGACGTAACCGCCACTCGGTTCGAAGTAGCCGACGGCAGTGTCCAGCACCTGGGAAAACTGCGGGAATCGCTGGCGAATCTGTTCGGCGGACAACACGTCATGCTCGATGCCGTAAGTGTTCGCCAGTTGAAGGGTGCGGTTCGTGAAGTCGTTGGCATCGTTGGCGTCATAGCCGGGGCTGGAGCTCAACACCAGCACGCCGCACTGCTCGAACAGCGACTCGCCGGACAGTGCTTCGAGTTCACGCCAGATCCGATGCGAGTTGCGGACAATGGGCACGTACGCCGCACCTTCGCCGACCGAAAGCCGGGTGATGCGCGTGTCCCCATGGCTGGAGCCCTGGGTGTGGGGAGGATGGTGGCGGTCGACGCCGATGACCCTGACCCCGGATTTCGCCAGTTGATACACCGTCGCGGCGCCCATCGCGCCGAGTCCGAGCACAGCTACTTCACACCGATGTTCCATATCGTCACCGTCCCGAAAAGGACCATTTGAGTCTGAAAGCCGCTGAAAACTCAAGAACGAAAACAGGCGGCCTGAGCCTGCCGATCCAGGATTCATGTGAAATCCGACAACAGTGTTTGTCCGGTCGACCAATATATGGCCAAGCCATAAACACCTAGCATCGACTCAACCCAGCGAGCCATTGAAGTTGTCAGCAACTTGCTCGCCAGGCAACAACCCCGAAATAGTCGATGCCAAGGTGAATACCATGAACGTTTTAAAAGCTGCGCTGTTCCTTGCTCTTGGAAGTTTAACCGCACAGGCCTTTGCAGACGAAAGTCACGACAATGCAGAAGCCGGCCAGCTACCCGTTGAAAGTTACACCTACGGAATGAAGCTCGATATTCAGAAGATCATTACGGTGTCGGACATTGCAAACGAATGCGCGCCGGTGCCGGCCCAAATGACGTATGAGGACTCTCACGGTCAACGGCATATCCTGCAATATCAAGTCATGGGCACAGGCTGCTCGAACGGTTGAGTAGCGTGCGGACGATGGAGGGTCGACACTCCATGCCTGCCGCGCCTGTCAGGGTTTTGCTGGCGAACCGACAATGTCCTCATCGGAGGCCAACAGACCCGGAATGTAGTCTTTCAGAAACTCCACCCATGTCTTGATCTTCGCATCCACGAACTTTCGTGACGGGTAGATGGCAAACAAGTTGAATTCCTCGAAATGATAATCCGGCAATACGCGCACTAACGTGCCCGCTCTCAGTCCGTCCACGGCGGACGCAATGGGTTGAATACCGATCCCCATTCCATTCTTTATCGCGACCGTCATCGCATCGGCGGTGTTGACGTGAAAGGGAGAGATCGGAACGTTCACCGTCTCCACGCCATCCGGCCCCTCGAATGCCCAGTTTTCAACCGGCATGACCGTATTCACAATCCGCAGACAATCATGTACGCCAAGCGACCCTGGAGAATCAGGATGTCCGCGTTTCTTCAAGTACGCCGGCGAAGCGCAGAGGATGCTGTAAGTGATGCCCAGCCTTTGAGCGACAAACCCGGAATCGGGCAGGTCCCGCGCTAACACGATCGACATGTCATACCCCTCCTCCAGCAGATCGGGCAGCCGATTGGTCAGGGTCAGATCAAACATCACCGAGGGGTGAGTCTCTCGGTACTTGGCAATCGCATCGATCACGTAATGGTTGCCGATGGCGGACATCGCGTGAATCTTCAGCCGGCCCACCGGCGTGATGTGAGCGGTTCCTGCCTCCTCATCGGCTTCACGCACCTCTTCAAGAATTTTCTCGCAGCGCTGCAAGTAGCGCACACCGGCTTCGGTCAATGCCAGGCGTCGAGTGGTCCGGTTGATCAGGCGTGTTTGAAGCCGGGCCTCCAGACTGGTCACCGCTTTGGAAACGTTGGTCGTGGTGGTGTCCAGCATCTGCGCCGCCGCTGTAAAACTGCCGGTTTGGGCGACAGCCACGAAAAAACGCATGGTCTGGAAAATGTCCATCGCTAGGCCTCAAGGGTCTGGATAAAAAAGGGCGACCTCACAGAAAGCCGCCCCTCTCGAATCGGATTACTTCTTGCGCGCAATAAACCCGGGAACACCGGTTTCCACCACCGAGTTGAACCGTACCCGAGTGGTGATCTCTTCCTTGATTTCAAGCATCGCCCGGTGTGGCAGCGTGGACAGATCGAAGTTTTCCCGGATGTGGCTCGGTGTCGCCGACGTGGTCAGAAACGCCACGCCCCGCTGCACCGACCAGGCCAGCGCCACTTGCGCCGGGGTCTTCTGCACGCGCCGGGCGATCCCGGTAATCACCGAATCTTCCAGCACATTGGGCTCCATGCCATGGCCGAGTGGTGCAAACGCCAGGACGATAATTCCATGTTGCTGACAAAACTCAAGCAGTTCCCATTCAGGCAAATAAGGATGGGACTCGACCTGCACGACGGCGGGCTTGATCCGCGCCTCGGCGACAATCGCCTGCAATGCCGGCAACGTGATGTCCGACAAGCCGATGGACTTGCACCGACCTTCATCCACCAGACGCTCAAGTGCCCTCCATGTCTCGATCAACGTGACCCCTGAATCGTAGATGACGTTGCCTTGCTCGTCCCTCGGGTCCTGGTTTTCACCGGGTTGAAAGGCAAACGGCGTATGGATCAGGTAGCAGTCGATATAGTCCACTTGCAGCCGTCGGCAACTGGCCTCGAACGCCGGTTGAACCCGCTCGGGGCGATGGTTGGTGTTCCACAGCTTGGTGGTGATGAACAGGTCTTCGCGGCGGATTGTTCCGGTCGCCATCACCTCTTGCAGGGCAACGCCGACCTGTTCTTCATTTCGATAGCGTTCTGCACAATCGAAATGACGAAAGCCCGCGTGCAGAGCCTCCTTGACCGCTTGCGTGGTGACCGCAAGATCTCGAAACAGCGTGCCGAACCCAACCGCCGGCATTTCACCCGCGCCATGGTTGAGCGCAAAACGCTGATCGCGAAGTGCATCGTGAAAGGCTTCGTAAGGCATCTCTTTACTCCAATTGTCGGGGCCGCAGCCGCTATTGATACGCAGGGTTCTGTGCTTCGCGTGTGGCCACCCGTTGCTCGAATGCGCCAACGGAATTACCGCCGAGCGCGACGTACAGGCGCACCGTGTCGAGGTATTGCGCCGTCCTGATCCGGATTCGGCCCAGCAACGCCTGCTGATAAGCGCGCTCCGCTTCCAGCACCTGGAGAATGCTGTTTTCGCCTTGCGCATAGGCTTGCTGGTTCAAGCGCAAACTGGTTTCGGCCGCGCGCAATGCGTCTTCCTGGGCGAGGTTTTCCTCGGCGTCATGGTTGATGGCTTGCAACGTGTCGGCGACCTGGCCGAACGAACTGATCACGGTTTGCTGGTAACCGGCGAGTGTCGCGTTGTAGCCGTCGATGGCAGCCTGACGTTCAGCCTTGAGCGTTCCGCCATCAAAGATCGGCCCCGCCAGCCCTGCCGCGAAGCCCCAAAGTGCGGCGCCGCCATTGCCCGAAGCGACCTGTGCCAGCGACGCGGACAACGTGACGTGGGGATAGAGGTTCGCGGTCGCGACGCCGACGGCAGCGCTGGCCATGTGCAGTTCTGCTTCTGCCTGGCGCACATCCGGCCGGTCGTGGGCCATTTCAGAAGGCAAGCTGACAGGCACATTGGCCGGCAATACAAACTCGGCCAGGTCGAAGTCCGGCGCGATCCAGTCGCCCGGGCCTTTGCCCGTCAGAATCGAGAGTGCGTGGCGTGCCGAATCGCGCTGCTGAGCCAGAGGCGGCAACAACGTGCGGTCTTGAGCGAGCCTGGTTTCGGCCAGCGAAACTTCGATCTGCGTGGTGCTGCCATTGGCGTGGGCCATGCGCACGAGGTCGAGGTTTTTCGCGTCGTTGGCCAGCAGTTTTTCGACGGCTTGCATCTGCGCATTCGCCGACGCCACCAGCAACGCCTGACTGGCGACATTCCCGGTCAGGGTCAGGTACGCCGCTTCGTAACGATGCTTTTGCAGATCGGCAAACGCTTCCTGTTGCTCCACCAAGCGCTTGTTGCCGCCGAACACGTCCAGGTCAAAACCGACCCGTGGCCCGATCGCATAGAAGTTGGAGACGGCCGGCTCTTTGGCGTTATGAACCCGTTGACGGCCCGCCTGGGCGCCAAAATCGACTTGCGGGTACAACGCACCTTCCGCCGCTGTCACCGAGGACGCCGCCTGGCGAATGGTTGCATCCGCCGCCACCAGTTCAAGATTGCCCGCAATGGCCCGACGCACCACCGTGTCGAGCTTCTGCGAACGGAACGCCGTCCACCAGTCACCGCGGACCTTCTGGCCCAGGTCAATCTGCTTGTTGCCACGCTGACCGAGACGCTGTTCGGCTTGTTGATCGTAGTGCTGCGACTGGCTCGGCGCAGGCATCTGGTAGTCGGGGCCGACGGTACACGCGGTCAGGAACACCAGCACTGCCGCCGCGCCGAACGTGGTTTTGAGCGTCTGTCTGTTGATTGCGAGCGCATGGGATTTCATTTGGCACACTCCACGAAAACTAGTTGGCCGCAGCCGGCTTGCGAAGAAAGACCACCAGTGGACTCACCACCAGCATCACCACCAGCAAAATCTTGAATTGACCGATCAGCGCGATAAAAGCCGCCTGGCCCGTGATCATTTCGTTGAGCCCTTCCAGGGCTTGCAGGGACGTCGGCACGGAAAGCGCAGCCGCGCGATAAGGCGTCAGGTTGCTGACCAGCGCCGCGTGCATCGCTTGCGTATTGTTGAAGAAAAACAACTGCACAATCGCAACGCCCAGGGTGCTGCCGTACACCCGTGACAGGTTGAACAAACCGGTGCCTTCCGGACGCAACGCGGGGTCGAGCGTGCTGAACGCAACCTTGGTCAGCGACGGCATCAGCACGCCGATGCCAATGCCCTGAACCGCACCGGCTACCGCCACCGGCCACTCGTCCATCAACGGCGAATAACCGAGCATCAGCCAGTTGGCATAGACCACCAGGGTGACGCCTGCCGCCACGAACCCGCGGCGGTCGAAGCGCTCGGGAACACGCCCCATCAGCAGGAACGCGCCGACCAGTCCGACGCCACGCGGGATCGTCAGGAACCCCGTGGTGTCCGGCGGGTAGCCGAGAATTTCGTCGAGCATCGGCGAGGTTAGCGCCATGGTCGACAACAGCACGAAACCCACGGCGAAAAAGATGATCGTCGACAGCACAAAATTGCGGTCGTCGAACAAACGCTTGTTGAGAAAATGCACCTTCGCCGTCAGCACATGCACCGCGAACAGATAGAACCCCAGTGCACTGCCCAGCGCTTCCAGACAGATCTCGGTCGAGGTAAACCAGTCCAGGCGTTCACCACGGTCGAGCAGCATTTGCAGGCTGATCAAACCCAGCGTGAAAGTGCCAAAGCCAAAGAAGTCGAATGACGGCCGCTGCTCGGCCTTCTTCTCCTTCAGCAAAAGCGCCATCACCAGGAAGATGTACGCCGACAACGGCAGGCTGATGTAGAAGATTGGCCGCCAGTCGAAGTGTTCGCCGACCCAGCCACCAATGCTCGGCCCGCTGACGATGCCGAACAGCACGATGGCGGTCCACGTCGCGCCAAACTTCGCACGCTTCTCGAGGGCCAGGGTCTCCATTGAAATCGCCATCGACAACGGCGCAAGCACGCCACTCGCGAGCCCCTGGATGATCCGCGCGCCGACGAATTCCAGCGGCGTCGTGGCCAGCGTCGCAAGCAGCAAGCCAAGGGCAAAAAAGGCAAGCGCGGTCTGATAAACGAGCTTCAAGCCATAACGCCCGGCGAGCCATTGCGCGACCGGCAGGGTGATGGCGCTCGCGGCGAGGTACGAGGTGAAGATCCAGCCTGCCTGATCGTCGGTCATCGACAGGCTGCCCTGAATCAACCTGAGTACCGCGTTCGGAACAGGCAGGTTCGCCGACTGCATGTACGTCGCCAGCAGCGCCGCGAACCTCAGCGCATGCGCACCCTCTCCCGCCGGGTGTCCACTCTGTTGGCTGTTCATCAGGCGCCACCCGCAGTCAACAATGCTTTGAGCGGATGCCACCACGGCGTGCGATAACCGGTATCGACCTTGACCGTGGCGCTGGTGCCCGAGAACAGCGCCAGGGCAGGATCGGCCTCATCGAGTTCGAGGCGCACCGGAACGCGCTGCACCACCTTGACCCAGTTGCCGGTCGCGTTCTCTGGCGGCAGCAGGGCGAAGTCCGAGCCGGCCCCCGGGCTCATGCTGGTGACGTGGGCCTTGAACACGTGATCGGGATAGGTATCGATGCTGATGGTCGCTGCCTGCCCGGGGCGCATATGGGTGACCTGCGTCTCGCGGAAGTTGGCCTCGATCCAGATCTCACGATCGGACAGCAGCGCAAAGGCCGGCGCGCCGTTGCTGACGAAGTTGCCCACCTGCAAGTCGTCGACCTTGGCGACAATGCCATCGTCCGGCGCGTACACCGTCGCATACCCGAGGTAGAGCTGCGCCTCGTCCAGTTGAGACTTGGCCTCGCGCACCGTCGGGTGACTGTCCGCGTCGATGTTCGGGTTGCCGCTGAGCGCGACGACGGTGCTGGCGATCTGTTGTTCGATCGACGCAATGCGCTGCCGTGCCACTTTCAGGTCGGTGTCCGCCCGCTCGTAAACGGCCCGCGAGACAAACTCGGAGGCGACCAGCGCTTTCTTGCGGGCGAACTCTTTCTGGTCGAAATCCGCCGACTCCCTGGCGGACTGCAACTCGGCCTGCTGCTGCCGGTAACTGGCCTTGAGCCCATCGATGCGCAACCGCGCGACGCTCAACTGTGCTTCTGCACGGTTGACCGCGATCTGAAACGGCTCCGGGTTGAGGCGAAACAGCACCTGGCCTTTGTGCACAGGCTGATTGTCCTGAACCGCAATCTCGACGACCTGTCCGGAAACACGTGCATTGATCGAGGCCTTGGCCACCCGGGCGTAGGCGTTGTCGGTCGAAACAAAGGGCTCGCCCGCCTGATAGCGTGCGTAGCCAAACGCGGCGAACAGCAGCGGCACACCGACCATCAGCAGGGGCCGCATTTTCGCTTTGAACGGTTTCTTCACGGGCGCGTCAGCCGGGTTCGGACCGGGATGCCCGAGGGTCTGTGTCGCTGAGAGATCGAACTGTTTAGTCATGATCGAATACACCTTTAACCGGGAAATCGGGCTAACACCCACTGGAACAGCGCCTTACCGTGTGCGGTCGGGAGGATCGCTCCGCCGCACCTGTTTCGTAGCCGCAATACCCCGATCGAGCTCCGCTACAACAAACCCGCAAGCAAGGAATTTCTGGTTCCTTAATTTTGTGCGATGGTGTAAGAATATAGCCACGCCACCCCCAGACTCAAGGATTTTGTACGACATGGCACAAAATAAAACTACCGAAGGCAAAGGACGCGGCCGTCCTCGCGCCTATGACCCGCAGACCGCCTTGCAACAAGCGCTTGGTGTGTTTTGGAACACTGGCTATTCCGGTGCGTCTCTGGACAGCATCGCCAGCGCAGCCGGGATGAACCGGCCGAGCCTGTACGCCGCATTCGGTGACAAGCACGCGCTCTATATCAAAGCGCTTGAGCAGTATTGGGAGTTTGCCGCCGCCGCCATGCACGAGGCGCTGACGAGCGAAGAGCTGACGTTGCGCCAGGCATTGATGCAGTTTTACGAGGGGCAGTTATCGATCTACTTCTCGGGTGACGGCCAACCCCGTGGTTGCTTTGCGATTGGCACGGCGACCACCGAAGCCGTCGAGGATCCGGAAATTCGCGATGTACTGTCGGATCGACTCAGCCGACTGGATGCCGACCTTGAAGCGCGTCTGCGCGTGGCCATTGATAAAGGAGAGCTCAAGGACGATGTCGACGCTGCGGCCCTCGCCGTACTCGCCTCCTCCCTGCTGCACAGCATTTCCATCCGTGCGCGGGCGGGCAAATCCCGGGCGGAACTGACCGGGCTGGCACGCAATGCGGTCAATGTGATCTGCGGTTGAGCGACGTCATGACGGGCAACAGACTCGAAGACAGGCTGGCCAAGCATCTGGCGGTGGTTTTTTGCGGCATTAACCCCGGCATGATGGCCGCCGCCCAAGGGCATCATTTTGCGGGCCGCAGCAATCGCTTCTGGCGCACCCTTCATCTGGCCGGTTTTACGCCGCAGGAAGTTCGCCCGGAAGATGACCGGACAATCGTGCAGTATCACTGTGGATTAACGGCCGTGGTTGAGCGGCCAACGGCGCGTGCGGATCAGTTGTCGGTGGATGAATTCATCGCCGCCGCTGCGCAGTTTGAACAGAAGATCGCGCACTATGCGCCACGTTTTGTGGCTTTTCTCGGCAAGGCCGCCTATGGCGCGTTATCCGGCCAGCGCAACGTGACCTGGGGGCTTCAGTCGCAAACGTTCGGTAACGCCTCGGTCTGGGTCTTGCCCAACCCCAGTGGCCGCAATCGCGCTTTCACCCTGGATCAACTGGTTGACGCGTATCGACAACTCTATCTGGCCCAACTTGGTGTTAAATAGCACGCTGTCGCGTAATGCAGTGCAACGAGAACGGATATGAGAACCCATTTTGAGAAAAGTGATGCCCCTGAGCCAACGCTCCCGCGTGATGGAAACATTCAACCCGTCACCCCTCAGCAGCCGGTGGTAAGCGCATGATCGAAGTCACTGAAGTGTCCATTGCCGAACTGCGCGCGGCGCTCGAATCCGGGCAGACCACCGCCGTCGAACTGGTGCAGGCTTACCTGGCCCGGATCGATGCCTACGATGGCCCGGACACCGCCACCGCGCTCAACGCCGTGGTGGTGCGCAATCCCGAGGCGCTCAATGAAGCGCGGGCGTCCGATGCCCGTCGGGCCAAAGGTCAAACGCTCGGGCCGCTCGATGGCATTCCCTATACCGCCAAAGACAGTTATCTGGTCAAAGGGCTGACCGCCGCCTCTGGCAGCCCCGCTTTCGCCCACCTGATTGCCTATCGCGATGCGTTCACCATCGAACGGCTTCGCGCCACGGGTGCGATCTGCCTGGGCAAAACCAACATGCCGCCGATGGCGAACGGCGGCATGCAGCGCGGGGTCTACGGCCGTGCCGAAAGCCCGTACAACGCTGACTACCTCACCGCCCCTTTTGCTTCGGGTTCGTCGAATGGCGCCGGGACGGCGACCGCCGCCAGTTTCGCGGCCTTCGGTCTCGCGGAAGAAACCTGGTCGAGCGGTCGCGGTCCGGCCTCAAACAACGGTTTGTGCGCCTACACGCCGTCGCGCGGGGTGATCTCGGTGCGCGGCAACTGGCCGCTGACGCCGACCATGGACGTCGTCGTGCCCTTCGCCAGAACCATGGCCGACCTGCTTGAAGTGCTCGACGTGGTGGTGGCGGAAGATCCCGACACCCGCGGCGATCTGTGGCGGCTGCAACCCTGGGTGCCGATCCCGAGCGTCGCCTCGGTGCGCCCGGCGTCCTATGCCGAACTTGCGGCGAACACCGATGCACTCGCCGGCAAACGCCTCGGCGTTCCGCGCATGTACATCAACGCCGATCCCGACGCGGGCACGAGCGACGCACCGGGCATCGGTGGGCCGACGGGGCAGCGCATCAACACGCGTCCATCGGTGATCGGGCTCTGGGAAGAGGCCCGCAAGGCACTTGAAGCGGCGGGCGCCGAAGTGATTGAAGTCGACTTCCCGCTGGTCTCCAATTGCGAGGGTGATCGTCCGGGTGCGCCGACGGTGTTTACCCGAGGCCTGGTGTCGAAAGAGTTCCTGCACCATGAGTTGTGGGACCTGACGGCCTGGGCATTCGATGATTTCCTGCGGGCCAACGGCGACCCGAAATTGAACCGTCTGGTCGATGTCGACGGGCCGCTGATTTTCCCGCACGACCCGGGAACCCTGCCCAACCGCGAGGGCGACCTGGTCGCCGGCATGGACGAATACGTGCGGATGGCCGAGCGCGGCATCACCCCGTGGGATCAGATTTCCACAGTGCCTGATGGCTTGCGCGGGCTGGAAAAAACCCGTCGAATCGACCTGGAAGACTGGATGGATCGGCTGGGGCTCGATGCGGTGCTGTTCCCGACGGTGGCCGACGTTGCGCCGGCGAATGCCGATGTCGACCCGGCCTCTGCGGACATCGCCTGGAGCAACGGCATCTGGGTGGCCAACGGCAACCTCGCCATCCGGCATTTGGGGGTGCCAACGGTCACCGTACCGATGGGCGTGATGCCGGACATCGGCATGCCCGTCGGCCTGACGTTTGCCGGTCGCGCCTACGACGATTCGACGCTGCTGCGCTTCGCCTCGGCATTTGAGTCGACGGGGACCAAGCGCCTGATCCCGCCTCGAACCCCACCGTTGTCGGCCGCTAAAAAGTAGAACCGAGCGGTTTCACAGGGCTAGGCGTTGGTCGAAATTTTCTTCCTTGAGAATATCGAACAACGCCTGCGCCGCCGCCGACAACTCCACCCCAGGCTTGGTCAACACCCCGATCGCCCGTTCCACCACCGGGTCACGCAGGGTAATGCACCGCGCGCCCAACTCGCGCATCTGCCCGGCACACAACGCCGGCACCGCGCTCACCCCCAGGCCGCTGGCGACCATTCTCCCGACTGTCGCCAACTGATGACTTTCAAACTCCACCGGCAACTTCATCCCCCGCGCTTGCAAGTGCTCCTCCAGCATCACCCGCACCGTCGAAGGTCGCTGCAAGGTAATGAAAGGCTCTTCAAGCAACGTCTGCCAATCAATGTCTTCGCGTTCTGAAAAAGGCGAATCGAACGGCACCACCGCCACAAACCGGTCCCGGTACAACGGCGTGAATTGCAGCGACGAACTTTGCGTCGGTTCAAACGCTACGCCCAACTCGACCTGCCGATCGCGCACCATTTCCAGCACCTGCTCGTTGATCACGTCATTCACAGTGACGTTGACCTTGGGATAGCGCGCGCGAAACGTCTTGAGGATCGGCGGCAGCAGGTTGCCGGCAAACGACGGCATCGCCGCCAGCGTCACGCGCCCGCGCTGCAGGGTAAAACGCTGGCGCAATTCGTCCTCGACATTGTCCCAGTCCGCGATCAATCGGCGGGCCAACGGCACCAGCGACTCCCCCTCGGGCGTCAGCGCCACGTTACGCGTGTTGCGGGTAAACAGCCGCCCGCCCAGGCCCTCCTCCAGCGCCTTGATGGTCAGGCTCAACGCCGATTGCGACAGGTGCAATCGTTCGCAGGCGACGGCAAAGCTCAGACTCTGGGCCACGGCTAAAAAAGCCCTGATCTGCTTGACTGTCATAGGCTAACTGCTCCAGTAATGAGCGCAGGTGCTTTCTGTAGGAGCATGGCTTGCCTGCGATGGCGTCCTGGAGATCGTCATCGCGGGCAAGCCATGCTCCTACAGGATTAATTGGTGAGTTTTATCTATCAATCAACCTTAAAAATCAACTTAACAAATAAATCCTCCAGCGCGACACTCCATCCCATACGGCTAGCCAGCCGCCCACAAAGAATAAAAGAGGTGCATATGGCAGGTTTCGACAAGCGCGTGAGTTCCTACGAGGAAGCTCTGGCAGGTCTTGAAGACGGCATGACGGTAATCGCTGGCGGCTTCGGCCTGTGCGGCATTCCGGAAAACCTGATCGCCGAGATCAAGCGCAAAGGCACCCGTGACCTGACCGTGGTTTCCAACAACTGCGGCGTCGACGGTTTCGGTCTTGGCGTGCTGCTGGAAGACCGGCAGATCAAAAAAGTAGTGGCCTCCTACGTTGGCGAAAACAAGCTGTTCGAAGACCAACTGCTGAAAGGCGAAATCGAAGTCGTCCTGACGCCCCAAGGCACCCTCGCCGAAAAAATGCGCGCAGGCGGCGCTGGCATCCCGGCATTCTTCACGGCTACTGGCGTCGGCACCCCGGTCGCCGAAGGCAAGGAAGTGCGCGAATTCCACGGTCGCAAGTACCTGATGGAAGAATCCATCACCGGTGACTTCGCCATCGTCAAAGGCTGGAAAGCCGACCATTTCGGCAACGTCATCTACCGCCACACCGCCCAGAACTTCAACCCGCTGGCCGCCACCGCCGGCAAGATCACCGTGGTCGAAGTCGAAGAAATCGTCGAACCCGGCGAGCTGGACCCGGCGCAGATCCACACCCCTGGCATCTACGTCGACCGGGTCATTTGCGGCACGTTCGAGAAGCGCATCGAACAGCGCACCGTGCGTAAGTGATCCCCTGCCCCCGGACCGAATGAAGGAATAACAACAATGGCACTTTCCCGCGAACAAATGGCTCAACGCGTCGCCCGCGAAATGCAGGACGGCTTCTACGTGAACCTGGGCATCGGCATTCCGACCCTCGTCGCCAACTACATTCCCGAAGGCATGGAAGTCATGCTGCAGTCGGAAAACGGCCTGCTCGGCATGGGTCCTTTTCCTACTGAAGAAACCATCGATGCCGACATGATCAACGCCGGCAAGCAAACCGTGACCGCGCGTACCGGCGCGTCGATCTTTTCCTCCGCCGAGTCCTTCGCGATGATTCGCGGGGGTCATGTCGACCTGACCGTGCTGGGCGCTTTTGAAGTCGACGTACAAGGCAACATCGCCTCGTGGATGATCCCTGGCAAGCTGGTCAAGGGCATGGGCGGCGCGATGGACCTGGTGGCCGGCGCAGACAACATCATCGTCATCATGACCCACGCGTCCAAGGACGGTGAGTCCAAGCTGCTGTCCCAATGCAGCCTGCCGCTGACCGGTGCCGGTTGCATCAAGCGCGTACTGACTGACCTGGCGTATCTTGAAATCGAAAACGGCGCGTTCATTCTCAAAGAGCGTGCGCCGGGCGTCAGCGTCGAAGAGATCGTCGCCAAGACTGCCGGTAAACTGATCGTGCCGGATCACGTTCCGGAAATGCAGTTCGCTGCCCAGTGAGGAATCATTCCATGCAAGAAGTCGTCATTGTCGCCGCCACCCGTACTGCCATCGGCAGCTTCCAGGGCTCGCTGGCCAATGTGTCCGCCGTAGACCTCGGTGCTGCGGTGATCCGTCAGTTGCTGACGCAAACCGGCCTGAACCCGGCTGAAGTCGATGAAGTGATCATGGGCCAGGTGTTGACCGCCGGCGCCGGGCAAAACCCTGCGCGTCAGTCCGCGATCAAGGCTGGCCTGCCGTTCACCGTGCCGGCCATGACCCTGAACAAGGTCTGCGGCTCGGGCCTCAAGGCCCTGCACCTGGCCACCCAGGCGATTCGCTGCGGCGACGCCGAGGTGATCATTGCCGGCGGCCAGGAAAACATGAGCCTGTCCAACTACGTCATGCCCGGTGCGCGAACCGGTCTGCGCATGGGGCACGCGCAAATCGTCGACACCATGATCAGCGACGGTCTGTGGGATGCGTTCAACGATTACCACATGGGCATCACCGCCGAGAACCTGGCTGAAAAGTACAGCCTGACCCGCGAGCAACAGGACGCCTTCGCTGCGGCCTCGCAGCAGAAAGCCACGGCCGCCATCGAAGCCGGGCGTTTTGCCGATGAAATCACGCCGATCCTGATTCCGCAGCGCAAGGGCGATCCGCTGTCCTTCGCCACCGACGAACAGCCTCGCGCCGGCACCACCGCCGAAGCCCTGGGCAAACTGAAACCGGCCTTCAAGAAGGACGGTTCGGTGACCGCCGGTAACGCCTCGTCGCTGAACGACGGCGCCGCCGCCGTGATCCTGATGAGCGCGGACAAAGCCAAGGCCCTGGGCCTGCCGGTGCTGGCAAAAATCGCGGCTTACGCCAACGCAGGCGTGGACCCGGCGATCATGGGCATCGGCCCGGTCTCGGCCACTCGCCGTTGCCTGAGCAAAGCCGGCTGGTCCATCGACCAACTGGACCTGATCGAAGCCAACGAAGCCTTCGCCGCGCAATCCCTGGCGGTGGCCAAGGACCTGGAATGGGACTTGAACAAGGTCAACGTCAACGGCGGCGCCATTGCCCTCGGTCACCCGATCGGTGCGTCGGGCTGCCGTGTGCTGGTGACTTTGCTGCATGAAATGATCAAGCGCGACGCCAAGAAAGGCCTCGCCACCCTGTGCATCGGTGGTGGTCAGGGCGTGGCACTGGCGATCGAACGGGCTTAACGCGTTCAACGGACGGCGCGGGGACCCACGAAGATCCGCGCCATCCGGCAACACCCCTCACTCCTGAGCGAGGGGCATCTTTGTAGGAGCCAGCTTGCTGGCGATAGCGGCGTGTCAGGCGACATCAATGTCGATTGTTCCACCGCCATCGCCGGCAAGCCGGCTCCTACAGATTTGCGCTCAGGCGAACTTCACGAGGTTCAACACCGGCAACGGCCCACCCGGAAACTGCGCCAACCGCGCGCCGACACTCAACTCCCCAAGATCAATCCCGAAGAAGCCCAAGCGCTCGGTCAATGCAACCACCTGAGCTTTCGCCTCGGCATCATCGCCCGACACAAACAGCACCCGCCGACCGCCCTCCGCCGCCGGATCACTCTCCAGCAAGCGCGCCGCCAGGTGATTGAACGCCTTCACCACTCTCGCCCCCGGCACCCATTCAGCGAACACTTCGCTGGACATACGGCCCTGCAAATCCACAGCCTTGAACAACGGCGCCTCAATCGAGTTATTGGCGTCGATCACGATCCGCCCGCCGAAGCCCGGCAAACCAGCGAGTGCTGTTGGCAACTTCGACCAGTTGACCGCCACCAGAACGATTGGCTGGGCGGCCGCTTCTTCACGGGTGCCGGCGCGTGCCGTCGGACCGAGCTCCGCCACCAGGGCGGCCAAGGTCTCCGGACCACGACTGTTGGCGATGACTACTTCGATGCCCTGACGGGACAAGGCTCTGGCAAACGCTGAACCAATGGCGCCAGCGCCGATGATGCCGATAGTACTCATGGTGATTCACTCCAAGGGGTTGTCGTTGGCGTGAATACTGCGCTTGTCATTAGCCCTTGATTAGCGGGTAATGACTTGAATGCTTTTCAAGCATTCATAGCAGGTGCCAGACATGGAAACCCTCGCCAACCTCGAATCTTTTGTACGCAGCGCTGAAACGGGCAGTTTTTCCGCCGCGGCACGTTTGCTGGCGCTGACACCCGCCGCGGTCAGCCGCAACGTGGCGATGCTGGAACGCAATATGGGTGTGCGGTTGTTCCAGCGTTCGACCCGCAAGCTGTCGCTCACTGAAGCCGGCGAGGGTTTTCTGGCCAGCATCGGCGGCAACCTGGAGGCGTTGCAAGCGGCGATCAGTGCCGTGAGCAGCGATCGCGGGGAGCCGGCCGGTGTGCTCAAGGTCAGCCTGGCGCCGACGTTTGGCATCGGTCATGTGCTGCCGTTGTTGCCGCAGTTCCTGGCGCGTTATCCGCTGATTCGCCCGGAATGGCACTTCGAAAATCGCCAGGTGGATTTGATTGCTGAAGGCTATGACGCGGCCATCGGCGGCGGCTTCGAACTCACGCCAGGGGTCATCTCACGGACATTGGCGGCGGCGGATATCGTCGCGGTGGCCTCACCGGCCTACCTGGCAGGACGCACGCTGCCGCGTACGCCGGCCGACCTGATCGGACACACCGGCATTGTGATGCGCGGCATTCGTACCGGGCGGATTCGTCAGTGGGTGATGCACGATCGAGCGGGCCATGAAGAGAGCGCCGGTCTGACCGAAAACATCGTGCTCAACGATCCAGCCGCCATGCGTGAGGCAGCGCTCCTGGGCCTGGGTGTGACGCTGCTGGTATTGCCGGATGTGGCAGCGAACATCGAGCGCGGGGAACTGGTGCGCCTGCTGCCGGACTGGCACGCCGATGCGGGGCCGATCTCGCTGTATTACCCGAGCCGGACGCTGATGCCGGCCAAGACCCGGGTGTTTATCGATTTTGTGGTTGAGGCGTTTCAGCGGTAGACCGCGTCATCGTTCATCGCCGGCAAGCCGGCTCCTACAGGTTCACCATGTCCTTGTAGGAGCCGGCTTGCTGGCGATGGCGGCCGAAAAATCACCCAAAAAACTGCAGAATCAACCAACTATTCGCCCCACTGATCACCGCAAACAACCCCCACGCCAACACTCGCGTCGGCAATCGATTCACAAACGGCCCCATCAACTTGTGATCATTGGTCATGCGAATCAACGGATACAACGCAAACGGCAACTGCAAACTCAGCACCACCTGACTCAACACCAGCAGTTTGCCAATCGCGTTATCCCCCATCAGCCAGACACCGATAAACGCCGGGATCAACGCCAGCCCCCGGGTAATCAAGCGCCGTTGCCAGCAGGGAATCCGCAGGTTGAGGTAACCCTCCATGATCACTTGCCCGGCGATGGTGCCGGTGAACGTCGAACTTTGACCGGACGCCAGCAACGCGACGCCAAACAGCACGCTGGCCAACGCGCCGCCCACCAGCGGGTCGAGCAAGTGATAGGCGTCCTGAATGTCCACCACATCGGTGTGTCCGGTCTTGTGGAAGGCCGCGGCCGCGAGGATCAGGATCGCCGCGTTCACCAGCAGCGCCAGCGCCAGGGAACCGATGGTGTCGATGCGCGCCAGTTTCACCGCGTCCTGCTTGCTGGCCAGGTCCTTGCCGATCATCCGGGTCTGTACGATCGAGGTGTGCAGGTACAAGTTATGCGGCATGACCGTGGCCCCGAGAATCCCGATGGCCAGGTACAGCGGCGCCGCATCGCCGATGGCCGACAGTGACGGCGTGAAACCCCGTGCGACGTCCGGCCAGTAAGGCTTGATCAACAACAATTCAACGAAGAAACACACACCGATGGTGCTCACCAGCACCAGCATGATCGCTTCCAGTCGGCGGAAGCCACGGTTCTGCAGGGCCAGCACCAGCAGCGTATCGAACGCCGTGAGGGCGATGCCGACGCTCAGCGAACAGCCCAACAGCAGATGGAACGCCAGCGCACAGCCGAGCACTTCGGCGAGGTCGGTGGCGATGATCGAGATTTCCGCCAGCACCCATTGGGTCCGTGCGGTCCGCGTGCTGTAGCGCTCGCGGGACAACTGCGCCAGATCGCGCCCCGTGGCGATGCCCAGGCGCGAGCACAAACACTGCACCACCATCCCCGCCAGACTCGCCAGCAACACCACAAACAACAGGCTGTAACCAAACCGCGAACCGGCCTCGATGGCGGTGGCCCAGTTGCCCGGGTCCATGTAGCCGATGGACACCAGCAAGCCCGGGCCGGCGAAACGCAGGACACGCTTGAAAAATGACGCGCGAGGGTCAACGGCAACGCTGCCCGCCACTTCCGGCGGACAAAACGGCGCAGTGGCGACTTTGGGCAAACTGAATTTCACGCAAACATTCCAGAAAACAGGCGGGAGGGCGCAGCTTAGACGTTTCGCGCTTTTCGGTGTACAGACAAAACGCAAAGATCGCCGCTGCGGCCTTTGCTTTTGTAGGAGCAAGCTTGCTCGCGATAAACGATGACGCGGAACGTCTGGATCACCGAGGTGCTGCCATCGCGAGCAATCGAGCGTCGACCGGCTGCTCCTACAAAGGCAAAAGCAACGGCGGGTGATGTTCAGGGCTTGGCAATGCCCAACAACTGCTCCCGCAACCCGGGATTGCTCGTGCGCGGGTCAAGCCAGATATCAAAAAATGCCCGGGCGAACACCGGGTCCGTCACCTCGTACTGCAACTGCGGGCCGACAAAAAAGCGCGCGCCCTGCCCCGGCAAGTAAACCCCGATGAGTCGGGTCCCGGCCTGCACATCGACAAACGCCTGCTGCATCTGCGCCTGCCATGCCGCGAGTTGCCCGGCACTCACCGATGCGCCCGACAGTCGTTTGATTTCTTCGACGCTGGCCTGGACCAGATCGTCCCGGGAAATCCTGCGCTGATAAATCAGCTCCAGGGCGAACGGCTGGTCGCTCGCAAATGGCTGCGCGGCACTCCACAGACGAGCGTTGTAGATATCGAAACCGAACATCCGGAACTCACCGGTGCCAATGATTTGAGCACCGGGTAAAGACTCCTGCCAATTGGCCAACGCGTGGTTGCCCAGCAATACCAACAGCCACAGGGTATGACGCAGAGGTGATCGTGGTCGGGTCATGATCGGCTCGATTCAACGCGTATGGGTTCTGTTACTTATACGCATAAAGTGTTGCTGTACAAGCTTTCAACTTTATATACAAAAACAGCCAATCCTTAGAGCAATCTACTTGTCGCAATGCTAACGTTGCCGCTTCACTCAGGTCGGAGGCGCCTACGTGCTGCTGCTCAAACTGCTGGTCATTCCCGGGTTTCTCTTACTGATCTCCCTCGCGGGCAAACGCTGGGGCCCGAGTGTCGCCGGTTGGCTTTCGGGGTTGCCGGTGGTGGTCGGGCCGATTCTGTTTTTCCTCGCTATCGAACAAGGCGAAGTGTTTGCCGCGCAATCGGCGACCGCCGCGTTATCCGCGATGTTCGCGATGATTGCCTTCTGCGTAACCTACGCCCAGGTCGCCCAACGCGCGGGATGGCCTTGGGCGCTGACGGTTTCGCTGCTGGTCTGGGCCACAGCGGCGGTGGTGCTGTCGGTGATTCCACCGTCCCTGGTGTTCTCGGTGATCGCCGCCGCGACCGCGCTGCTGGCGGCGCCTTACCTGTTTCCCAAGGTGCAGCCGATCGTCTCCGGCCCGGCACCGAAGTCCGACAAATTGCTGCTGCGCATGATTGCCGGCGCCCTTCTCACTCTCGCGGTCACCTGGCTCGCCAGCACCGTCGGCGAACGCTGGAGCGGCCTGCTCGCGGTGTTCCCGGTGCTGGGCAGCGTGATGGCGGTGTTTTCCCAGCAAACCCGTGGCCCGGCGTTTACCGCCGCCTTGTTGCGCGCCACGGCCACCGGCATGTATTCGTTCAGCGCGTTCTGCCTGGTCCTGGCGCTGACCTTGCCGGGCATGGGCCTGAAGGCCTTTGGCCTGGGCGTCGCGGTGTCGGTAGCCATGCTCGGCGTCACCCGGCGCCTGTTGGCCAAACCGGTGGCAACGCCCGCAACCCGTTCAACTATTTCGAACGAGTAGAACAACAACCCCGTACGTCAATCGAACAGGTTTCGCCCACTATCAGCCTCAGTTCCTGACCAACCACTGACTGAGGCCTACACCATGAAATTCTTTTTCCACCCTTCGCCAAACCCGATGAAAGTCGCCCTGCTGCTTGAAGAACTGCAAACGCCGTACGAATTGATCGGCGTCGACACCTTCAAGGGCGAGCAACACCAGCCAGCCTTTCTGGCGATCAACCCGAACGCCAAAGTGCCAGCGCTGGTCGATGGCGACGCCACCGTGTTCGACTCCCAGGCGATCCTGTTGCACCTCGCGCAAAAACATCAGCGCTTCCTGCCGACCTCCGTTGCCGGCCAGGCCGAACTGCTGTCGTGGCTGATGTTCATCGCCACCGGCCTGTCGCCATTCTCGGGTCAGGCAGTGCACTTCCTGCACCACGCACCGGAAGACCTGGCCTACGCAAAAAACCGTTACCTCAAGGAAGTCGAACGTCATTACCGCGTGCTCGATCAGCGCCTGGCCGACCATCAATACCTGGCCGGCGACACCTACAGCATCGCCGACATGGCGCTGTGGGGCTGGGCCAATTACGCGCCATACATCCTCGGCGAAAACGGTTTGGCGGCGTACCCGAACGTCAAGCGCCTGTTCGATGAAATCAGCGCTCGCCCGGCGGCCGTACGTGCTCACGGCCTCAAAGAGAAGCTGGTACTGAAAGCGGAATTCGACGAAGAAACCCGTCGCAATCTGTTCCCGCAGAACCAGGCGCAGTAATCCATTCCCCCGCATGCGAAGGTGATGAAATGAGTGATCAAGTCGCGTTTATCGTTTACCTGCCAGCCAAACCGGAACGCTTCGCCGAAACAAAGGAGCGCCTGCTGGACGTGGTGCACCAGATGTCGGCCGAGCCGGACTTCGTCAACACCTGGGTCCACCAGTTGCAGGACGAGCCGAACACTCTGGTGCTCTACGAAACCTGGAACTGCAGCAAGGAAGACTTCATCACCCGTCACCTGAGCAAGCCGTATCGCCAGGACTACGAAAAGCTGTTGCCGGAGCTGTTGGCCAGCGACCGTCGGATCGAGTTTCTGGACGTGATCGAGAGCTATCCGGTGCGCCGCGACGTGTAACAGCGTAATCCCCGTGGTGAGGGCCAGCCTCTCACCACGGGCATCCCTATTACTCGGCAGCGTCGAGTTTATCCAGCGCCTGGTTCACCGCCAGCTCCCCAAGCATGATGACTTGCGCAATGCCCAACAGCGAATTGCGACGGGTCCCCTCCATATGATCCGCCAGGTCCATGGCCATGACATTGGCCGATGCCAGCGACTCGCACGCATGGCTGAGCAGGGTCTGGACATCGAGTTCCGGGTTGACGCTGAACATGCTGTCGAGTTGCCTTGGCGTGGCGTTGATCAGTGCAATGTGCGCGGCAGGATTGGCGTAAAAGTCGAGGGCGAGTTTGATGGTCTCTTCGAGCTTTTCTTGGTCAGCGCTTTGGGCTGAAGCGGACAGGTCCGGGCTGGGGGGATTGGGTGTTGGTTTGGGCATAGATGGAGCTCCGATGCTACTTAGAAGGAGCCATCAACCTCTCGCTACCAAACGGAGGGTGGCGGCCATACGAAGGTTGGTAGACCGGGCATCGGAACCGGCGCCCCCGAAGGAGCCCTGCGCATGGCCACCATAAAACGCAGCCCTGAGAAAGGGCCGAACGAGGTGACGCTATGCGTCGATGCTGAGGGTCTACCAAACCCGATCACTGTGTTTTCAGCGACCGGAAAACAATAGAACCCACCCCAAAAGCGCACAAGCCGGCGGATTCTTACGTACCTGTAGGCAACGACGCAAGGTGTTGTAGCTTTCATGAAGTAACGCTGAGCGCGGTTAAACAAGCCTTCGTAAATACGTTGATTAGCCGTAAACGCGAGGTTCAAAAGCTTTTCGCTCACCAGAACCCGACCGCCCGTTAGCCCGCACTGGAATGCGTCACGACCTCCATGGGATGATCGCCCCCACCGCGAGACCACCCTGGAGATTTTGAATGTCACTGTTGAGTAAAAAAGCCGTTGTCCTGCTGCTGGCAGTGGCTGCCAGCCTGGGGGCTTTGAATGCACAGGCGGCTAAAGAGGTAGCGCCAGCGCAGAACGTCTCGATGCTGGGCGGAAAATTCAAATTCAACCTGCCCAAGGGCTTCGTTGCCAACCCGCTGCCGGCGGACGCGACCGGTGCGAGCGGCACCATGTACACCAACGCAACCACGAAAACTGTGGTGATTGCCGCTGAAAACACCATTCCTGGTGGCGTCAACGCCAAGGACAACGACGGTGAGTTCCTCGACGCCACGGCGTCCGACTTCGCCACTCAACAAGCCAAGGCGCTGCCGGATTTCACCAAGCTCAGTGAGAAAAGCCTGACCCAGAAAGGCACCGGCCTCGGTCTGCGGGAGATCGACAGCATCGCCACCCAGGGCGGCGGCAAGACGCTCGATACCACGCTGATGGCCGCCTCGGGCACGCGCATGGCGCTGGTAAAGGTGATTTCCCGTCTCAGCGACAATGCCGGCCACGAAGCGCTGGTTAAACAGATCGTCAGCGGCAAGTAAGGCTCAGGGGTTGAGGCGCTGCAACCAGGCGCTCAAATCCTGCATTTCGGCGGCGCTGATGTTGTGGCCAACGCCTGGATAGGCATGAAATTCGGGCTTGAGTGACAGGCTCTGCAACAGGCTGTTGGCCTCGGTGCCGTCGTTGAAGGGAAGGCGTTTGTCCGCCGTGCCATGCCCGATGAAAATCGCCAGTTTCTGAAGTTTTTCATCGGGCTTGAGCTCGGACTTGAGCACCGGCAAGATCCGCCCGCTCAACGCCGCGATCCCGCCCACGGCTTCGGGATGACGCAACGCGACCTCGTAAGACATGATCGCGCCCTGGCTGAAGCCCACCAGGAAAACCTTGTTCGGTACTGTGTGATATTTCTTCGCAGCCTGTGCGACGAAATCCAGCAACACCGGGCCGCTGGCCTTCAGGTCATCCGTCTCGCCGTTGTAGGCACCTTCTCCCTTCTTGCGAAACCACTGATAGCTGCCCTCCTCCATGACCATCGGCGCGCGCACCGACAGGTAGTTGTAGCGGGCGGGCAATTCATCCTTGATGCCGAACAGGTCCTGCTCGTTACTGCCGTAGCCGTGGAGGAAAATCACCAGGGGTTGATTGACCGATTCGGGGTTGGCCTGCTCCAGGTATTTGAGCGGCAGATCGGTGTGCAGCGGGGTTTCAGCGTGGACGGCGGCGGACGCCAGAAGTGTCAGCAGAGCGAGAACCTTCAACATAAACCTTCCTTCACAGAGCGCAGGATTCGGGGTTGAGCCTAACATCTCCTGTTGCCGATGCACTCGCAGTGCTGCTGATACCGCTATCGCCGGCAAGCCGGTCTCGCTCCCACAGGGGGAATGCATTTCAACTGTGGGAGCGAGCCTGCTCGCGATAGCGGTATCAGCGACACCAAAGCATCCCGGTCAATCGTTAATCAACTTCCCAACGCGGATCGGCTCGCGCCCCGCAACTTTCGCCTGCCACGTCCCCGGTTGCGTATACCGCCCGCGATCAATCGCAAACAACACACCACTGGTGCCGGCGCACACAGTGGTCACCCGGTCGCTCAACGGGTCAACCACTTCAAACAGTGCATCGCCCTTCTCGACCCATTCACCGGCCTCGCGCAGAAAACTGACCACGCCATGATGCGGCGCAAACAGGTATTCCGTGCCTTCAAACGGCATGCCTTCACAACATTCACTCGGTGCGGCCGGCCAGGTGCCTTTGATAAAACCCTGTTCGGCAAGGAAGCCGAGAATGGCCTCGCAATTGGCCTGAGCCTGATCGACCCGGGTATCGCCCATGCTGCCCAGCTCCAGCGTTGTCGCCAGGTTCGCCGGTGGAATCGCCGCCTCGGGGAATGCCCTGGCCAGGCGCAACCATGGCGAAGAACAGGACTCATCGAAAGAACTGCCGCCGGAGTCTTCACACAGCAGCGCAACGCCTGCCTTCAGCCGAGCCGCCAGGGACTTCCATTGCGACCAGTGTTGCGGCAGCGCATAAATATGAATCGCCGCTTCGAAATCGCAATGCAAGTCGAGGGTGATGTCGGCATCACAGGCATGGCGCAGCAGCAAGCGATGCATGGCTTCCAGCTGCGACTTCGGTGCAGGCAAACCGTCGAGAACCTGGCCCATGGCCTGACGAATCAACACGATGTTGACCTGGGCATCGGCGCCCAACTGATCGCCGATCAGCTCACCGACCGGCGCGCTCAGTTCAACGAACGAGCGGTTGAAATTCTTGCCACTGCCGAGTTCGAAACGGCCCATGTGGCTGCCTTGTAGGTGTTGGTCCAGGCCGATGGGATTGGCCACGGGAACCAACTCGATCACGCCTTGCAACTGACCTTGGGCTTCGAGTTCGGCCAGGCGTTTTTTCAGCTCCCACGCCGTGCGCATGCCCGGCAGTTCGTCCGCGTGCAGGCTGGCCTGGATGTAGACCTTGCGCGAGCCCGTGCCGTAACGAAATACGCTGAGGGTGCGTTCGGAGCCCAGGTGGCTCCAGGGCAATGGGTGGTCGATGCGTTGCATAAAAACTCCTGTCGAAACCGACGCTCAGGATCACGAAACCTGTAGGAGCTGGCTTGCCGGCGAAGGCGATCCAACAGTCACATTGATGTTGAATGTGCGGCCGTCATCGCTGGCAAGCCAGCTCCTACAGGGAAATATGTTGGCAAAAAAAACACCGGCACATAAAAAAAGTGGCAACCGCTTTCACGGTTGCCACTTTCTTATACGGCTGGATTACTCGCCGTAAACATCAAAATTGAAGTACTTGTCCTGCACTTGCTTGTACTTGCCGTTGGCACGGATTTCAGTGATGGCGGTGTTGAATTTGTCCGCCAGCTCTTTATCACCCTTGCGCACAGCGATGCCGGCGCCGCCGCCGAAGTACTTGGCGTCTTCGTAGGTTGGACCCACAAAAGCGAAGCCCTTGCCCGCGTCGGTTTTCAGGAAACCGTCGTCGAGGTTGACCGAGTCGGCCAGCATCGCGTCGAGGCGACCGGAGACCATGTCCAGGTTGGCTTCCTGCTGCGAGCCGTAACGCACCAGGACAATACCGGCCGGTTGCAGCACTTCAGTGGCGAAGCGGTCGTGAGTACTGGCGCGCAGTACACCGACTTTCTTGCCCTTGAGCTCGGTCAGCGGGTCTTTGACGTCGGTGCCTTCCTTCATCACGAAGCGCGCCGGGGTGTGGTAGTACTTGATGGTGAAATCGACGTTTTTCTTGCGGTCGTCGGTGATGGTCATGGACGACAGGATCGCGTCGATTTTCTTGACCTTCAGGGCCGGGATCAGGCCGTCGAACTCTTGCTCGACCCAAGTACATTTCAGTTTCGCCTGCTCACACAGCGCGTCGCCGATATCGACGTCGAAACCGGTGAGTTTGCCGTCAGGGGTTTTCATCGAGAATGGCGGGTAACCGGCTTCGATACCGATGCGGATCGGCTTGGCGTCATCGGCCACAGCGGTCAGGGACAACATCGACAGTGCCAGGGCACCGAACATCACTAGCTTCTTCATTTATAACTCCTGTGGGCGGAGGCTTTTATTGGCAGCGTTCGATTGGTAGCGTTCGGTCAGCGCTTTTTTGTTGGAGAAAACCGAAGTGGCGGGCAGTCTAGAGCGGCTTCAGGCGCGTAAATTGTGCATATGCGACAAATACTTATAGAAAAGGCGAGCTGAATGAACGATGAGATTCGCACCTTGAACCTGATCCAGCACCACCCCGCCGAAGGACCGGGCGCAATTGCCGACTGGGCTGCCTCCCGGGGATTGTCGCTGAACGTCTACCGCGCCGACCTCGGTCAATTGCCGCCAGTCAGCGCGGAACCGGTGGTTTTATTGGGCGGGCCCTATGAGTCCAACGCCGGCCCCGCGTGGCTGGAGGCTGAACGTCAGTGGCTGGCGCGTAGCCTGGAACAGGGCGCGGCGGTGTTTGCGATTTGTCTGGGGGCGCAGTTGTTGGCGCTGAGTCTGGGCGGGAATGTGCGGCGAATGGATCGGACCGAAACCGGCTGGACGCCAGTGCGCTTTTCCGATGGCCGGGTATTGAAGGTGCTGGAATGGCACGAAGACGCCATCGACTTGCCGCCCGGCGCGCAGCTACTGGCCAGCAGCGATCAGTGCGAGCAGCAGATGTATCGCGCAGGGCCTGCGCGGGTGGGTTTGCAGTTTCATCCGGAGTGGAATGCCGAATCGGTGGCAACGCTCAATGCGCACTTTGCCGATGAATCGCCGCTGCCTCGGGGAGCACCGGACAGCGCCGCCCATGCCGCCGTTTTTGAATGGTTGCAGGCGACGCTGGATGAGTGGTGGGCATTAGCCAAAGATCGCAAGAACACCCCAAATTTGTAGGAGCCAGCTTGCTGGCGAAAGCTCTGGAAACTTACGTCGATCCTGAGGCCGCCATCGCTGGCAAGCCAGCTCCTACAAGGGAATGCGTTTCATGTTGGAACTGCGTTTTCAGCATTCGCAGCCGATGGCAGCTGGCCGTTGCACCTCAGTGCTCAACTCAAACCCTTCATCCAGCCAACCGGTCACTCCGCCGATCATTTCCTTGACCGGATAGCCCAGAGCCGCCAGTTTCACCGCGGCCTTGTTGGCACCATTGCAATGCGGCCCGGCGCAATACACCACGAACAGCGTGGATTTCGCCCAGGTTGCCAACCCTTCAGCAGTCAGCAGTCGTCCCGGAAAATTGATCGCGCCCGGCACATGACCACGCTCAAACGCCAGCGGACCGCGCACGTCCATTAGCACAAAATCCACTTCACCTGCCTGCTGGCTGCTGTGGACGTCGGAACAATCGGTCTCGAAGGTCAGACGGTTGCTGAAATGCATCAGGGCAATGGCCGATGGGGCGGCGGGAATGTTGCGGACCAGGCTGGTCATGAGCGGTACTCCAACGTGTTGGTGGGTGTGAGAAGACTTTATCCGCCGTGCACTTGCGGCTAAAGTGGCGCACAAGACACCTACCGGGAATTTTCCGCCAAATGCAACCCAACCCTGGATTAGTCGCGATTCTGGCCTACGACGGCCTCTGCACCTTCGAATTCGGCATCGCCGTGGAGATCTTCGGCCTGGCGCGCCCGGAGTTCGATTTCCCGTGGTACGAGCACCGGATCGTCGCCGTGGATCAGGGCCCGATGCGCGCCATGGGCGGCATTCAGGTGCTAGCCGATGGCGGCATGGAACTGCTCGGCGACGCCCGAACCATCATCATTCCCGGTTGGCGTGATCGCAACGCTGCGGTGCCTGAAGCGTTGATCACCGCCCTGCGCCAGGCCCATGCGCGGGGCGCACGGTTGCTGTCGATCTGCTCAGGCGTGTTCGTCCTGGCAGCGACCGGTTTGCTCGACGGTCACGGTGCCACCACACACTGGCGCTACACCTCGGAACTGGCGGCGCGTTTCCCGAACATCCTGGTGGACCCTGACGTGCTCTACGTCGACTCGGGCCAACTGATCACTTCGGCGGGCAGTGCTGCTGGTATCGATGCGTGCCTGCATCTGGTGGCACGGGATTTCGGCACCCAGGTGGCCAACTCGGTGGCACGACGGCTGGTGATGTCGCCGCAACGCACCGGCGGCCAGGCCCAGTTCATTCCGACACCGGTCAGTCCTACGCCGCGCAGCGATCTTTCCCGCGTGATGCAGTGGGTTCGGGAGCGTTTGCATGAACCGCTGGAGGTCCGCGACCTGGCCAGCGAGGCGGCCATGAGTGAGCGGACATTCCTGCGTCGGTTTACCGAAGCCACAGGCATGCCGCCCAAAGCGTGGTTGCAGCATGAACGCCTGGCGCGGGCCCGTGAATTGCTGGAGAGCACGAGCAGAAACACCGACCAGATCGCCGAGCAGTGTGGTTATCGCTCGGTGGAAAGTTTCCGGGTGGCGTTTCGCAACGTGGTCGGCGTGCCGCCGTCGGTGTATCGGGAGCGGTTTGGGCGGGAGGCCAGCACGACGGTTTGAGGTGCATTCAAGGGCCTCATCGCGAGCAGGCTCGCTCCCACAGGGGGCCGTGGATATTGGAGATCTACTGTGGGAGCGGGCTTGCCCGCGATGACGTCAGGTCAGACACCGAATCTCTCAAGGCTTGCGCAGCAGGTACGTATCCATAATCCACCCATTAGCCAGCCGCGCCGCCTTGCGCACTCGCTCGATCTCGTCCGCCACGTCCTTGAGCTTGCCGCTGATGAGGATTTCATCCGGTGTCCCCAGGTAAGCCCCCCAGTAAATCTCTGTCTCCTGATCCGCCACCTGATGGTAGGAATCTTCCGCGTCGAGCATCACCACCAGGCTGTCGGCATCGCTCACCTGCCCTGCCGCCAGCCGGCGGCCCGTCGTGATTTCGAATGAGCGCCCAATCCGGTTCAGCGGCACTTTATGCTGGGCTGCCAATGCCTGAACGCTGGTGATACCGGGGATCACGTCGAACTCGAAGACGCAGCGGCCGGACGCCAGAATCGCCTGCAAGATCCGAATGGTGCTGTCGTACAACGCCGGGTCGCCCCACACCAGAAATCCGCCACACTGGCCGTCGGACATTTCCTCATTGATCAGCCGTTCGAAGGTCAGCTGCTTGGCAAGGTTCAGGTCTTCCACACTGGCCTTGTAGTCCACCTCTCCGCGCTCGCGCTCCGGGCTGTGGGCTTCAACGAAACGGTAGGTGTGATCAGTGATGTAGCGCTGGCAAATCTCACGGCGCAGGTCGATCAGTTTGTCTTTGCTCTGGCCCTTGTCCATGAGGAAAAACACATCGACGAGGTTCAGAGCCTTCACGGCCTGCATCGTGATGTAGTCGGGGTTGCCGGCACCGATGCCGATGACCATCAGTTTTTTCATCAACAGGCTCCCTCAAGGTCTGTGCCCAACACACGTAAGCGCCAGCGACCATTGAAGCGCAATTCGATGGCTGACAGCGGTTCGACATCGATCAGATTGAACGCGGGACTTTGCAGCACATGGGTCAGCGCGGCGCGAATGACAAAAGGGTGGGTGATGGCAACGCTGTGCCCCGGTGTTGCCTCCAGAGTTTTCAGCCAGGCGGCCACCCGCTCGCCGAGTTGCGCTACCGACTCGCCACCGTGAGGCGCCGAACGCGGATCATCGAGCCAGGCCTGCAAGGTCTCGGGTTCGGAACGCTGCAGGTCGTCGATCCGCAAGCCATTCCAGCGTCCGAAATCACAATCCCTCAGCGCCTCGACAATCTCCACGTCATCGGCGAACAACCCGGCGGTTTGCCGGGTCCGCAATTCCGGACCGCAGAACAGGCGCGATGCCTTCTTGAGTCGGGAACCCAACGAACCTCTTGCCAATTGCCAATCCATCTCCACCGGCTCATCCGTAGGAAAACGCGCCAATTTCTGTGCGACGGTTCGAGCGTGGCACATCAGGGTCAAACGGGTCGCCTGCACGAAGGATCACTCGGTAAAGGAAAGGAAAACAGCGTCACGCCGCCAAGAATCACGCAATTGTGCCGTAAGAAACACGATTGGGGGCTTTTCGTTTTACCCCTTGTCAACGCTTGTCGCCCTTAAAAAACCGCTATCTCCGACACCCCTGTAAGCGAGGACCTACAAGGCTGAGCGACTTTGGTGTAGCCCCCGACATACGGGCATTTCGCCCCATTTTGGAGCCAGAAATGACCGCGCAAAAATTCACTAGACATGGGGCGATCGTTCCATAAATACTGCCGTAACGGCTAATCTAAACAACACCTTCATCCAGCAGGAGCCCGGATGCCCGCTTCCAGCAACATGCAACACCGCCTCCGCACCCAGAACCCGACCGACAGTGTCAGCATGACGCTGCCTGCGGCAAGCAGCGACTGACTGGATAAGAAAAAGAGTGGCGCCTGGCAAACAGCATCAAGCGACCGCCGATTCAATGCGTGGAAACCGACAGTGATAGTCAGGTTCGTGCCAACCGCCGAACCCTTTGATACAGGAGTGCATCCATGCTGGTCTTACGCCCAGTGGAGTTAACCGACCTGCCCCAGTTGCAGCGACTGGCGCAAGAAAGCCTGGTCGGCGTGACGTCCCTGCCGGACGACACCGAACGCTTGCGCGAGCGGATTCTCGACTCCTGCGCCTCGTTCGATAAAAACGTGCAACAGCATGGCCCGGAAAACTACTTCTTCGTGCTGGAGGACCTGACCACCCGGCACCTCGCGGGCTGTTCGGAAATCCTCGCCACTGCCGGTTTCGGCGAACCCTTCTACAGCCTGCGCAACCGACACTTCACCAGCGCCTCGCGGGAGTTGAACATCGAGCACGGCGTGCCGGCGCTTTCATTGTGCCACGACCTCAGTGGCCACACCTTGCTGCGCGGGTTTCACATCGATGCGGCACTGGTGCGCACACCGTCCTCGGAATTGCTGTCACGGGCGCGCCTGATGTTCATCGCCGCGCACCTGCCGCGCTTTGCCGAAGCGGTCATCACCGAAATCGTCGGCTTCAGCGATGAAGAAGGACGGTCGCCGTTCTGGGATGCACTGGGCAAACACTTCTTCGACCTGCCCTACACCGAGGCCGAGCGGCTTTGCGGGCTGGAGAGCCGGACATTTCTTGCCGAACTGATGCCGCAATATCCGATCTACGTGCCGATGCTGCCCCAGGCCGCACGGGACTGCATCGGCCGTATTCACCCCGACGGCCAGGAGGCCTTCGATATCCTTGAACGCGAGGGGTTCGAGACCAACAGCTACATCGACCTGTTCGACGGCGGCCCGACCCTGTATGCACGTCTGGCCAACATCCGCTCTATCGCGCAAAGCCAGAATGGCACCGCCACACCGGGCTCGACCATCGATGCCCGCGGACGCTATCTGGTGAGCAACGATTCACTGCGAAACTATCGCGCCATCGTCGCCGATCTGGACTACACCGCCGGGCAACCCGTGGTCCTCAGCGCCGAGATGTGCGAGGCACTGAATGTCACCGACGGCAGCCCGATCCGGGTGATCGCGCTGTGAGCATCCTCGCGTCCAGTGCCCAACGACAGCGCTCGAGCCTGCGCGTAGAAGGAGCTGCATCATGATTGTCCGTCCGGTCCAGATCACCGACCTGCCCGCCCTGTTGGCGCTGGTCCGGCAGGCCGGCCCCGGCTTTACCACCCTGCCCGCCAGCGAGGACCGCCTGGCGCACCGGGTGCGCTGGGCGCAACGGACTTTCGCGGAACAGGTTGAACGCGCCGATGCCGACTACCTGTTCGTGCTCGAAGACGACGATCAGCAAGTGGTGGGTGTCAGCGCCCTGACAGGGGCCGTTGGCCTGCGTGAGCCCTGGTACAACTATCGAGTGGGACTGACAGTCAGTGCGTCACCGGATCTGGGCATCCGGCGGCAAATCCCGACACTGTTCCTGAACAACGAAATGACCGGGCAATCGGAGATTTGCTCCCTGTTCCTGCGTCACGATCAACGCCACGGCAGTAACGGTCGATTGTTGTCGTTGGCGCGCTTGCTGTTTGCTGCCGAGTTTGCGCACCTGTTCGGCGAGAAGCTCATCGCCGAACTGCGTGGCAGCGCCGACGAGCAAGGCTGCTCGCCATTCTGGGACAGCCTGGGCCGGCACTTCTTCAAGATGGACTTCAACCATGCCGATCACTTGTCGGGGCTGGGCAGCAAATCGTTCATTGCCGAACTGATGCCACGCCAACCGCTGTATACCTGCCTGCTCACCGAACAGGCCCAGGCCGTGATCGGCAAGGCTCACCCGAATACCGAACCGGCATTGAAAATCCTTACCGCCGAAGGTTTCACGCACAAGGGTTACATCGACATCTTCGACGCCGGCCCGGTCATCGAAGCACCGCTGTCGAAAATCCGCACGGTGCGCGACAGCCAGGCGCTATCGCTGGTCATCGGCACGCCAGACGACCAGGCGCCGGTCTGGCTGATCCACAACCGCCGACTGGAAAACTGCCGCATCACCGCCGCCCCTGCCAGGCGGGTGGGCAACAGCCTGATCGTCGACCGGCTCACCGCCAAACGCTTGCAACTGCAACCCGGCAACTCGGTACGCGCGGTGCCGCTGCTCAATCAACAGCAGCAGGCTGCGGCGGCTTGAAGCAACCTCACGCCTCTCAATGGCGGTTTCGATCAGGCCCGCTCTGCAAATTCGTCATCATTCTTCCCCCCTTAGCGTGATAGCCTTTTGTTTTTTCGGCGTTGACACTTTTGCTCAAGCCCTTCCATTCCATTGGTGGAACTCATATGTCCAGGCTTTCACATCAAGATTTGCGCCGTAACTTCCGTGAACTGTTCGCTTCCAAAACCTGCTATCACACCGCATCGGTTTTCGACCCGATGTCGGCACGCATTGCCGCAGACCTGGGTTTTGAAGTGGGGATCCTGGGTGGTTCCGTCGCGTCGCTACAGGTGCTGGGTGCACCCGACTTCGCCCTGATCACCCTCAGTGAATTCGCCGAGCAGGCCACTCGCATCGGCCGTGTCGCCCAATTGCCGGTGATCGCCGACGCCGACCATGGCTACGGCAACGCCCTTAACGTGATGCGCACCATCGTCGAGCTCGAACGTGCCGGCATCGCCGCCCTGACCATCGAAGACACCCTGCTGCCGGCGCAATTTGGCCGCAAGTCCACCGACCTGATCGGTGTCGCCGAAGGTGTCGGCAAGATCCGCGCAGCGCTGGAAGCCCGGGTCGACTCGGAAATGGCCATCATCGCCCGCACCCACGCGGGCATCCTGCCGGTACAGGAAATCATCAGCCGCACCCAGCAGTACCAGAAGGCCGGTGCGGACGGGATTTGCATGGTGGGCGTGCGGGACTTCGACCACCTCGAACAGATCGCCGAACACCTGAGCGTGCCACTGATGCTGGTCACCTACGGCAACCCGCTGCTGCGCGACGACAAACGTCTGGCGGAGCTGGGCGTGCGGGTCACCATCGACGGTCATGGCGCTTACTTTGCGGCGATCAAGGCGACTTACGACAGCCTGCGCGAACAGCGGCAGATCCTCACTCAGACCTCGGACTTGAGCGCTACGGAACTGACGCATACCTATACGCAGCCTGAGGAATACATCCGTTGGGCAGAAGAGTTTATGAGTGTTAAAGAGTGACATTCAGTCGAGTCTGGCGTCGTCATCAAGGTGACGCCAGGCATCAACTTATTATAAATCCCCCTCACTACACCCAACTATAAAACCCTCTTAAGTCAGTTCCATCACAACACTTACACACAACCACTCACATTCATTTACAGCTACAGCCTTGCCCTGCATCACCAGCAGTGCAACTATCTTTACGTCACTACGACAACAAAACCAACCCATTATTATTTTGCGAGACCACCATGAAAACAACAACCAACAACTGGTGTAGCACCCCGCTATTTCACGCTCAAACCAACATCATCAACACATCGACACATAAACTTACTGCACTGTCTTGCATGTCCGGATATACACCTCGCCTCAACGTGGGCAATATCCACGAAATCAAACGTTACTGGCAATTGACTGAAGCACCGCAATCTATTAAGTAACACTACCAACACGTCCGACCAAGTGCTTGGCTTTCGTAGTTTGCAACGCCAGCCCCCCCTACTAAATCAAGTTTCAACGTCTAACCACCAAAGTCTCAATACACACATTTTTTTCCAGCAAAAGCCTGTACTGCACGCCCGATCGCTGATGGCGGCTATACGCCCACATTCACTCACACACTTTGAGTCAATGGATACGCCTATGATCAAGACCCTTATCAGATCAGACCTTCATCCAGAACAAATTATTAACACTCTCAAGACACTGGATCTGACCACCGAAGTAAAACACTTAGCCGCTTTATTGCATCAGAAAACTGCTGACGACCCCGAACTGTCCAGGGGAGCAGCAATCTTGAGCTCAACCAACATCCATACCGGAACGTTGACTTTGTACTATAACGCAAGTGGCAATATCAGCTTGAAGGCACCTGACAATGCCCCTGTTTCACCGCAACTCTATACGGTGCCGGGTAACAGCATTCTGTTCGCAATCAATGCGCAGTCGTATCGCGTTCAACTTTACGAAGTGGCGGATGACTACCTGATACTCGGACCACAAGTCACGGTCGACGCGGATAACCCCCTGCTCATCGACGGCACAAAAGTTCTGTTTGACAGCAATCCAACAGGGAACGGGCACCCAGCGTTTATCGGCAGCCTTAACTTTCCGGATAAGAGTGCCGATATCCGTGTTTTCGAACGCAGGTCATTACGCAAATGTGCCTGGTTCCCCCACGACAAAAGTGCCGCACATTATCTGGTCAGTCTGGAACTGCTTGAGGCCGTACAAGACCCAGATTCTAGCAAAGTGGCTGAAGAGTTGATTTATCACTATCACCCCGCAGTTGCGTGGAAGGCGTTCCAGCTCATATATGGCGCTGATCCCTGTAACGCTCGGAGATACGTGCCGCAATTGCGGAAGCTGCAAAATACTCATCTGAACCGTTTGCTTGACCAGCACCTGGATGAAGTCGCATGAACCTGAAGACTTTTATCGAGCGCATAGAAGGGTACGATCCGGATCGTGACAAACCACAAATCATTGCCGACCTGCGCGAGCTCGCTACCCACAAAACATTACTGAGCGAGCATCTCTACAACACCCTCCAACGCGACGGTTACAGCACCAAAAACAGTTTGTATAACGCCTACGCCTTTGTGCTGCATTACTCGGATGCCTACACCGTCCGCCTGGGTTTCTGGGCTCCAGTGACGAGCAAGGATGAGAGCGAAACGTTCATCTACAACTTGAACCACACCCACGATTTTGAGATTTATGCGGTGGGTTACAGCGGCGACGGCTACACCACCGTTATACGCAAAATACTTGATCAGGCGCCATTGCGTGTGGGTATCCGACCTCCCTTAGGCGACGAAACAACACTTAAACTTGCCCAGGACGAAGTACTGCACATGCAACCTTATTACGAAGTACATCGACAACTGCCGCCCCAGTGCATGTCTTCCTCACTAAGCCTGATCATTCATGCTCAGCCGTCAACAACCTCCGCCCAGGCCTGGTGTTTCGACGAGGACTACCTGCCGACCTATCCCGGCATTGCAACGCAGGAAACAGCGTTCTACGAACAGACGTTGTCGCTGCTGGGTCTGGAATAGTCAGATTGAGAATCGGCGAGAACTCGTTTGTGCGGTTCGGCGAAGGCAGCGGTTTAAAACGTAAAGGATGTCCCCGGTTTCTACCGACCGAAGCCCGCTCCCACATGGGGATTTGTGCAGGCTTTCAAACCGGGTCGAACAGTTCGTGACGAGGCTCGCCCTCGCCGCTACAGATGACGCGATTACGACCGGTAGTCTTGGCCTGGTAAAGCGCCTGATCGGCGTCGTTGAGCCAGAGCGTCGCGTCTGTGTGCGCTTGGGTGAAAGCGGCCAGGCCGATGCTCAGGCTGACTTTCAGCGCCGGGCTCTGTTCGTAACTGAGAGTGGCGAAACGATCCCGCAGGGCATCCATGGCCGCCGCGGCGCTGCCGAGCGCAAGGTCCGGGAGAATCACACAGAACTCGTCACCGCCGTAGCGGCCGGCCACGTCAGTCGCCCGAAGGTTCTGTTTGAGCACCTTGCTCAACTGCCGCAAGACGATATCGCCGGCGACATGCCCGTAGGTGTCGTTGATGGCTTTGAAGTGATCGACGTCGATCAACGCAATAGCCCCACCCCGATTCTGGCGTTTACAGCGCTGGAATTCGACTTCCAACTGGTCCTTCCAGGCACCATGGTTGAGCAGGCCGGTGAGGCTATCGGTGCGACTCAGGGCGAGCAATTCGCGCTTTTGCCGGCCAAGCGTGGTGGCCTGGCGAAAGCAGATCCAGCCCAGCGCCAACGGATACAGACACAGCAAGGGTAAACAGGCGTACAGCTGCAGCTGACTGGTTTCAGGAATGAAGGCCGGCGCAAACAGAAAGTATCCGACGCAAACGCCCAGAAGTTGCGCAACCGTGCCCACCAGCAGGAATCGCAAACCGCCAATGGCCACATTGTTCATCGCCATCATGGCAATGGTGGTTGCGCTGGGCAGCGGATTGAATTGCATGGCGGCGACCCAGAAGCCGCCGAGAAAGGCATCGACCAGCAGGTTACGGTGTTCGGCGTGGTAGGGAACCTTCGCCCGACGCGCCCATTGGTAGGCCACGTGTGGCCAGAAGATTCCGTTGAAGAGCATCATCGCCCAGACCCACAATGGCGGATCAAGCGGGTACATCGCGGCGGCCACACACACCAGTCCCGCGGCTAGCCCCAGGCTTCGCGATGCATAGAGCCTCCTGGCCAGTGAAAGTCCTTTTCCTCCCGTTTTTCCCATAAGGCCTCTGTACCGCTGAACGGAACCTGATCACACCTGGGGTTGCGGGTGTGCTCGAAGTCTAACAGGGCAACGTCAAATAGCCATCACCGGCCAGCAGTCTGAATACCGCGGTATAGACAGGAGGCGAGCCCCAAATGTTTGGCTATACCTGAAGAGACAAATAACGAGAAAAAAAGGAGGCCCATGCAGACTTTCCAAGTGTTGATCATCGGCAGCGGTTTCGGCGGCCAGTGCGCGGCGATCAATTTGCTCAAGGCCGGCATCGATGATTTTCGTCTATTGGAACGTCGGGACTTCTTCGGCGGCACCTGGTGCCAGAACACTTACCCCGGCGCCGCCGTCGATGTGCCCTCGCCGCTGTATTCGCTGTCCTTTGCGCCCTATCGCTGGACGCAAATGTTCGCCGAACAAGCCGAATTGCACCGCTACACGCAGCACGTGGTGGAGCAGTTCGGCCTGCGCGACAGGGTGGAACTGGAGGCGAACGTCGAACGCGTCGAATGGGACGACGACGCCAAACGCTGGGCGGTGCACACCGCGAGCAAAGGCACGTTCTACGCGCAGTTCCTGATCAACGCCACAGGGCCGCTGAGCCAGCCCGTCGTCCCACGCTTCGAGGGCCAGGAGCGCTTTCAGGGCAAGACTTTTCATACCAACCATTGGGATCACGCCTACGACTATCGGCATAAACGCGTCGCCATCGTTGGCAGTGGCGCCAGCGCGGCCCAGGTGATTCCGGCGATTGCTCCGGACGTCGCGCATTTGCATGTGTTCCAGCGCACACCGCACTGGGTGCTGCCACGGGGCGACCGCACTTTTGGGCCTTTCCAGCGCTGGTTGCTCGGCCTCAAACCCGCCTACAAGCTGCTGCGCTGGATGATCTACTGGCAATTCGAAACCCGGGTGATTGCCTTCAAATATTCGAAACCGGCCATCCGCATGGTCCAGCAACACGCCCTGCGCTTCCTCAAACGACAAGTGCCCGACCCTGAACTCAGACGAAAACTGACACCGGACTACGCCATCGGCTGCAAGCGAGTCATTGTTTCAAGCACCCTGTACCCGGCACTCGGCCGCGACAATGTGACCTTGCACAGCCGCGAGCAAGGCATTGCCGCCATCGACGAAACCGGCATCGTCACGCAGGACGGGCAGCACATCGACGTGGACCTGATTGTCTGGTCCACCGGTTACGACGCCACTGACGGCGTCATTTCCTACCCGGTCAGCGGAAAAAACGGCAAGCAACTCAGGGATTTCTGGGCGACCTACCCTCGCGCCTACCTCGGCACCAGCCTGCCGGACTTCCCCAACCTGTTTATCGTCACCGGCCCCAACACCGGCATCGGCCACACGTCGGCGCTGTTCATCATCGAATCGCAGATGAATTACATCCTCGACTGCATTCGCACGTTAAAAGAACAGGGTTTGCGCAGCATCGAAGTACGCCCCGAGGCAGAACGTACCTACACTGAAATGATCCACCGGGAGATGGAACGCACTGTATGGAAGTCAGGAGGCTGCCACAGTTGGTATCAAAGCAAGAGCGGTCATGTAATCGCCATGTTTCCGGGGTTCAGTTTCAGCTACCACCGATTGACCCGGGCACTGAAACCCGCCGATCACATGCTGTCCTGATCAGAGAGAAGGGAGACGCCTGATGCTTTTGTTGGTTGTCGCTATCGCAGTTTTCGCGGCCTGGAGCTGGTTGAGCTACCCGGCCATCGGTTATTGGCTCTATGACTTGAACATGGCGGCCGAAGCCAAGCTGTATCGGCTACACAAAATCGTCGTGCCCATCGCCGAAATGACCGTCTCGACCTGGCAAGGCGGGCCTTATGAAGCATCAAGCAGTGTGCTGATGCTCCACGGCTACAGTGCCGACAAGAACATCTGGCTGCGTTTCGCCCGGCACTTTGTCGGCACCTACCGGGTGATCATCCCCGACATCGCGGGGCATGGCGAAACCGGCTTCAAGGCCGGCGGCGGTTATGACATTCCCTTGCAGGCCAAACGAATGATCCAGTTGCTCGACGTCTGCGGCGTCGAGAAGGTCCACGTGATCGGCAACTCGATGGGTGGCTACATGGCGGCCTGGCTCGCAGCCACCTACCCGGAGCGCATCGCGTCGGTCGCGCTGATCGACCCGGCCGGTGTCACCGCACCCGAAATCAGTGACCTGGAACGCCACCTGGCCCAGGGGCACAACCCGTTCCTGGTTCACTCCCGAGAAGAATTTCGGCGCTTCTACGCCATGACCATGGCCGAACCACCGTGGGTGCCCGGCGTGGTGCTGGACGCCATCGCCCAGCGTTATGAACAGTCCCGGGATGAGTTGGCAGAAATCTTCAGCGACTTTCGCGCCAGCCCGCCGATGGAGCCAAAACTGCCCGACATCAAGTGCCCGGCGCTGCTGCTGTGGGGGCGCAAGGACCGCTTGATCGATGTCAGTAGCGTGGCGATCTGGAGCAAAGGCATCGAGGATCTGCGTGTAGAAATCTGGGACGGCATCGGCCATATGCCGATGGTCGAAGAGCCAGGGAGCACGGCGCGGTTATATCGGGAGTTTTTGGCATCCCAACGCTCGGAAAGCCCTCAGGACCAGAGGATGCATTGAGCAAGCAGTCCTTGAAAGAATGAAGTCCGTAAGATTCTTCGTTTGTCGGCGACGCTGAAGGCTGCGATCTTTTCCGCATCCTTTACGTCACCGCGCCAGGAATTTTTTCATGAGCCACCCGAGCTTTGTCAGCCCTGACCTGATCCGCCAACGCTTCTCCAAAGCGATGTCCGACATGTACCGCGAAGAAGTGCCGCTGTACGGCGCGCTGATGGAACTGGTGGAACAGACCAACCGCCATGTACTGGAGAATGACCCGCAGATCGCCCGGCAGTTGAACAGCACCGGTGAAATCCAGCGTCTGGACCTGGAGCGTCATGGCGCCATCCGCGTCGGCACCGCCGCTGAACTGGCCACCCTCGCCCGGCTGTTTGCGGTGATGGGCATGCAACCGGTCGGCTATTACGACCTGACCCCGGCCGGCGTGCCGGTGCATTCCACGGCGTTCCGCGCGGTGCATGAAGCCGCACTGCAGGTCAGCCCGTTTCGAGTGTTCACCTCGTTGCTGCGTCTGGAATTGATCGAAGACCTTGAGCTGCGCGCCTTTGCGCAATCGGTGCTGAATAAGCGCTCGATCTTCACGCCAAAAGCATTGAACCTCATTGATCGTGCCGAAACCGAAGGTGGCCTCACCGAGCCCGAGGCCCAGGACTTCGTCGAGCAAGCGCTGGAAACCTTCCGCTGGCACCACAGCGCGACGGTCACCGCCGAGCAGTACCAGAAACTCAGCGCTCAGCATCGCCTGATCGCCGACGTGGTGGCGTTCAAGGGGCCGCACATCAACCACCTGACGCCGCGCACGCTGGACATCGACATCGTGCAGGCGCAAATGCCGGCCCACGGCATTACCCCTAAAGCGGTGATCGAAGGCCCGCCCCGCCGGCAGTGCCCGATCCTGTTGCGTCAGACCAGTTTCAAGGCGCTGGACGAGCCTGTCGCCTTCACCGATCAGGCCGAAAGTCGCGGCAGCCACAGCGCTCGTTTCGGTGAAATCGAGCAGCGCGGCGCGGCGCTCACGCCTAAAGGACGAGCGCTGTATGACCGTTTGCTCAATGCTGCTCGCGACGAACTCGGGGACTTCCCCAACGAAGGCAACGCCGCACGCTATAACGCGCTGATGATGCAGCATTTCAGCGAATTCCCTGACACCGTCGAGGGCATGCGCCTACAGGAACTGGCGTACTTTCGCTATTTCGTGACGGAGAAAGGCGTCGGAGCGCCGGCGCTTAAATCCTCGTCTCTGGAAGATCTGCTCAGCGGAGGCTATTTGCGGGTTGAACCGCTGGTTTACGAAGATTTCCTGCCGGTCAGCGCGGCGGGGATTTTCCAGTCGAACCTGGGGGATGCTGCACAAACTCACTACGGCGAGCATTCGAATCGGCAAGCATTCGAGCAAGCCCTGGGACGATCGACCATTGATGAGTTGGGGTTGTATGCCGAGACGCAACGGCGCTCGATCGAGGAATGCTTCGCAACGCTCCGTTAATCCCCCCTTGTAGGAGCCGGCTTGCCGGCGATGGGGCCCTTGGATTTGTATTGCTCTTCAGGGCCTTATCGCCGGCAAGCCGGCTCCTACAAGGTTCGTGGTTATTTCAGCTTCGTCAGCAGCGCTTCAGCCGCCGCCTCGGACGACGCCGGATTCTGCCCGGTCAGCAGCAGACCATCGGTCACCACATAACTCGCCCAGTCATCCCCCTTGGAATAAATCCCGCCCTTCTCCTGGAGCATGTCCTCCACCAGAAACGGCACCACATTGGTCAGTTGCACCGCCTCCTCCTCGGAGTTGGTGAAACCGGTCACACGCTTGCCTTTGACCAGCGGTTGGCCATCCGCGCCCTTGACGTGACGCAACACGCCCGGCGCATGGCAGACCAAAGCAACCGGCTTGCCCGTCTTGTAAAACGCCTCGATCAATGCGATCGAAACCTTGTCTTCAGTCAGATCCCACAACGGGCCATGCCCGCCCGGATAGAAAACCGCATCGTAATCTTCGGCTCGCACGCTGCCGAGCAACGCGGTGGACGCCAATGCGGACTGGGCTGCAGAATCCTTGCGAAAACGCTCCGTCGCAGCGGTCTGCGCATCGGGCTCATCGCTTTTGGGGTCCAGTGGCGGCTGGCCTCCCTTGGGCGACGCCAGCGTCAGCTGAGCGCCGGCGTCTTTGAAAGCGAAATACGGTGCCGCGAATTCCTCCAGCCAGAAGCCGGTTTTCTTACCGGTATTACCCAATTGATCGTGGGACGTCAAAACCATCAGGATTTTCATGTCGCGCTCCTTGAATGTGGGAAATGTACGGTTTTCTCAGCGCAGTTTTGACCACCCGGCTGCGCAGTTCGTTGCACTTGTTACACGGGTTCTCTCAGTGATGGCCAACCGCCTTGATGCGCAAGAAGTTGCGCAATCGACCGAGCAAATCCTCCGGTTTCACTGCACAACATCCGGCTAATCAGGGCCTCCAGCCGAGTGCGCAAGAAGTTGCGCAGTGCTGCGCAACTTCTTGCGCACATTACGCGTAGATCCTTGCGCGGCGTTTCAAAAACAGTCGCAAAACCATCTCAAAGCTTTGTTTTATATGGCTTTTATCGTTTATGGCACGGACCTTGATAACAGTCATGCACCCACCGGGCGATACCGCCTCCCGGGCACCTTTATTTATTCAGCAAGGAGAGCATCCATGGCAACACCAGCGTACATGTCCGTCACTGGCGAAAAACAAGGCCTGATCACTGCCGGCGCCTTCACTGCCGACTCCGTTGGCAACACCTACCAGGAAGGCCACGAAGACCAGGTCATGGTTCAGGCTTTCAGCCACGACGTGATCATCCCGCGTGACCCGCAATCCGGCCAACCGACCGGTCAGCGCGTACACAAGCCAGTCGTGATCACCAAGGTCTACGACAAGGCTTCGCCTCTGCTGCAAGCGGCTCTGACCTCCGGCGAGCGCATGAGCGAAATCGTTATCCAGTGGTTCCGTACTTCGGCTCAAGGTACTCAAGAGCACTACTACACCACCAAACTGGAAGACGCGATCATCGTCGCCATCAACAACAAAATGCACAACTGCCAGGATCCAGGCAACTCGCACTTCACCCACCTGGAAGAAGTGCAGTTCACCTACCGCAAAATCACCTGGACCCACGAAGTATCCGGTACTTCGGGTTCCGATGACTGGCGTGCTCCAGTCGTTTAATTACGGCTGATCGTTACAAGCATCGGCCAGCTCTGCTGGTCGATGTTGTTTACGCCCCTCCAGAATTTCGCGTGCGTTGATCCGCTTTGCGGTTGTCGACGAACGCCGCTCCACAGCACGAGGAACAAGGGATGTTCGCGCCGGCCAATCAGACTCACTTTGCCCTGACCATCGAAGGTCTTTCCAGCGACTTCCAGGTTTTATCCCTGCAAGGTCGGGAAGCCATCAGCCAGCCGTTTGTGTTTGAGGTGGAACTGGTCAGTGAAAAGCCGTCCCTGGACCTCGAAAGCCTGCTGCACAAACCGGCCTTTTTGCAGCTCTCGCCCGACGGCAGCGGCATTCATGGCCAGATCTATCGCGCCGCCCAGGGTGATTCCGGCAAACGCCTGACCCGCTACGCGGTGACCCTGCGCCCGCAACTGTCCTACCTCGCGCACCGCATCAACCAGCGCATCTTCCAGAACCTCACGGTACCGAAAATCATCGGCCTGGTCCTCGAAGAGCACGGCATTCAGAGCAATGCCTACCAATTCAAAGTCGGGGCGATTTATCCCGAGCGCATCTACTGCGTTCAATACGATGAATCGGACCTGCAATTCGTCCAGCGCCTGTGCGAGGAAGAAGGTATCCACTACCACTTCGAGCACAGCGCCACGGCCCACAAACTGGTGTTCGGCGATGACCAGACGGTGTTCCCGAAACTCGCGCCCGTGGCCTATCAGCAAGATTCCGGCATGGTCGCCAGCGACCCGGTGATCAAGCGCTTCGACCTGCGCCTGGAAACCCGCACCAGCCGCATCACCCGCCGCGACTACGACTTCGAAAAACCGCGCATCAACCTCGAAAGCGAACACCGTGGCGACGCCCTGCCCGACCTCGAAGACTACGACTACCCTGGTCGCTTCATCGACCGCGAACGCGGCAAGCACCTGGCCAAACGTGCCCTCGAACGTCACCGCAGCGACTTCCAGCTGGCCGAAGGCAAAAGCGATCAGCCGTTACTGGTCAGTGGCCATTTCCTGGCCCTGACCCAACACCCGAAAGCTAAATGGAACGACCTGTGGCTGCTGACCGAAGTCCTGCACGAAGGCAAACAGCCGCAAGTGCTGGAAGAGTCGGTCACCAGCAGCACGACCAACCTGAAAGACGACTTCCATCAGGGTTATCGCAACCGCTTCCAGGCCACCCCGTGGGACGTGCCGAACCGCCCGCCGCTGACGCAGAAGAAACCGCGCATTCTCGGCAGCCAGAGCGCCGTGGTCACCGGGCCCAAAGGTGAAGAAATCCACTGCGATCAGTACGGCCGCGTCAAAGTGCAATTCCACTGGGACCGCGAAGGTCAGGCCGACGACAAGACCAGCTGCTGGCTGCGCGTCTCCTCTGCGTGGGCCGGTGCGCACTACGGCGGCATCGCCATCCCGCGAATCGGCATGGAAGTGCTCGTCACGTTCCTCGAAGGCGACCCCGACCAGCCGCTGATCAGCGGCTGCCTGTACCACAAGGAAAACGTCGTCCCGTACGCCCTGCCGGCGAACAAGACCCGCACCACCTTCAAAACCCTGAGTTCACCGGGTGGCGCAGGCTTCAACGAACTGCGCATCGAAGACAAGAAAGGCCAGGAACAGATCTTCCTCCACGCCCAGCGCGACTGGGACGAAAACGTCGAACACGACCAGAAGATCCGCGTCGGCAACGAACGCCACGACACCGTGGAGAAGAACAGCTACAGCGAATTCAAGGCCGAAGAACACCACACCGTTTATGAAGACCGCAAAGTCGAAGCCCGCGCCAACGACCACCTGACCGTGGGCGTGAACCAGCACATCAAGATCGGCACCGGGCAATTCATCGACGCGGGCCAGGAAATCCACCTGAGCAGCGGCATGAAAATCGTGCTCGAAGCCGGCAGCGAACTGACCCTGATCGGCGGCGGCAGCTTCATCAAGATCGATGCAGGTGGCGTCACCCTGAGCGGGCCGGCGATCAACATGAACTCCGGTGGCGGACCGGGCAGCGGGACGGGGGCGGCGCCGATATTGCCGGGGCCGTTGAAGCAGGCGGATGCGGATAAGGCCGGGCAATTGCTGGTGCCCGCGCAGCGCCAAGCGTTGATGCAGAAGAAGCCGATCTGCGCGATTTGCGAGAAGGCCAAACTGGAGGCGCAAAATGCTTAAGTCCGACTGGACGCTGGAAAACGGATTGCCCCAAGGCCTGCCGTGGAATGGCACCGTCGGATTGTTGCTGGATGGCGTCAGCGTCGAGAAACTGCCCCAGCACCTTTATCAATGGTCGGATGACCCGGTGTTCGAGCCGCTCTACCTCGGCACACAGTGGGCGGAATTGGGCGACGTCTCGCCGTGCCTGGTTCAGATAAATGCACAGAACAACCCCATCCTCGCGAAGTTTCTCGCCGAGCCCCGCCAAGAGTGGGGCTACCTGGTGTTCAGCGATCAACCCTGGACACAAATGGTCGAGCACTTCCGCTGGCTGACCAGCGTCATGCACCCTCAGGGTGAAGAAGTCCTGCTGCGCATCGCCGACCCAGCAGTGGCCCACGCATTGCTCAGTCACGCCGAGAGCATCAAGGACCCTACCCTGTTCGGCCCCTGCTCGCAGATCGTCGCCGCCGACGCGGCATTGGGTTGCTGGCACATCAACCAGCGACCGGGCAAAGCCCCTGAGCCGAACCACAGCAAACGCTATCGCTTGAGCGACGAGCAACTCAGCCAACTGGATGAAGTGAATTTCCGCAGCATCGTCCTGCGTCTCGACCAGCACATGCACGAATACTTCCCGTCCTATCAGGCACAATCGATGCCGCTGCACCGCTGGGAACACCTGCACGCACTGGCCTCGACCTCCTACGATCGCGGCTTCAACAGCGAACTCGACATCACCCTCTACGCCAACATTCACGGGTTCCTCGGCGAGCGAGCGCTGGAGGAGCATCCGGACCTGGATGCAATACTCAAGACCCCGTCGGAACAAACGCCCGCTCAGAGACTCGAACGGGTCGCTGATATTGCCCAGGAACGGGCCGAAACCCTGCACAGGAATCAAGGATGACCACGCCAACATCGGCCGGCAAAAGCCCAAACAACGTTGCAAAAAGCCAGGACGACGGCAAGTGCTCCCTGGGTGGCTGCCCCCTGATGAAGGCCAAGATCCAGCTCATCCCGCTGCGTTATGGCCTCGTCGAACGGCTCGACCCATCCAGTGCATTGGCGATGCCATACAAAACCACTTCCCGTCCACTGGGCATTCGCTTGATCCGCGACGGCTGGCTCTACGTCATCGTCGACAAAAAACCTCAAGCCGTCATGCACGAATACCGCATCCAGAACGGCATCGTGACCCAACTGCTGTGGGAAAAAGGCGAAATCACCGCCAACAAACGCGAAAGCAACGTAGGCGAAGCCGTGTTGGTCTTCCCGCGTTCGAGCAAGCTCTACGTCAACTACTCCGAAGTGCAATGGACCGCCGCCAAATGCGCGCAGGTCATCAAGCACAAGTCCGAGCGTGAATACTTCATGCAGGCAGTGGACCTGACCAAGGCTGATCCGGAGAAAGGCGCGGCTAATCTGCTGACGCCGAGTCAGGCGGAGAAGTGGATTGCGGAAGTGGCGGAGCAGCCGAGCAAATCACCGGCAGCTGCAGGGGCTAAACCAGAGGAAAGCAAAGACTATCTCTGGGAACAAGCGTCGCACTTCAAGAAAACTCAGCTGGGTGCGCTGAAAAAACAAGTGAACGCGGAAAACGAGCGTGATCACCTGTACCTGGTTGTGCAAGACGATTTAGGTGTTCTGCGCGACCTTGCCGAGCATCAGGATTTGGTAACTGGCTGGATCAGTGACTGGAGTGACGCTGAGGCCAATCAAAAGAAGTATGTGTTTGGTTGCTACATCGAATCGTTGTACACCGTTACGACCGCAAATCTCTCCAATGCCGCAAAAGCAGATCCTCGCTTCGCAAAGCTTAATGACGAGACAAGCCCTGAGCAGCGACAAAACATCGTCGACTACGTGAATGTAAAAAACCAAACACAATGGTCTGGTGTAGGTACTCATAAAAGTGCTATCACCACTGCAAAAATGCGGATGCGCACAAATCTTGGCCCCCTGTATCCTCGTTACGAGGATCTGATTGAATCAATCGAAGATAATGCTGATGATGCACTTAATGGCGCCAAGATGGGGCAACAAGGCATCAATGACCTGATTGACCGCCCTGCAATGGAGGCATTCCTTAAACAACAAAGGGCTCAACTCAATCGTTGGAATAATCGTCTCGACCTAATCACCGACGATCGAATCAAGCTAGTTTGCGAAGGTCGATTCTATCGTTCCGCCTGGTATTATGACCCAAACTTCAGCAACCAATTGGAAAGCTCCTTGAGTGCTGAATATGCATGCATGAAAGATATTTGTCGAACCGACAAAGCTACCAAAGCAATTGCAGACCTAATAGAAAAATAGCCTGGCTTTACCGTTCCTACGTTCTTCACACTTAGCCTATCTGATCGAAAAGACTTTCAAGCCAAACTAGCATCACTTTTCAAATATGCACGGGATGGCTGGAAAGCAAACAAAGACTTTAAAGCAGCACAAAAAACCATAGAAGAATACAAAGAACTAGTAAGCAGCAAACTAGCTGCAACTATGAATCTGGGTCCTGACGGCATTACCTTTGATCAACTCCGCAACACTGCCTATGACCCAGCGAAGCAATTGAAACTTGCAGATGCAATGGAAGAGGCCATGCAGGGCCTTGGTAACGGACGCACCATTGACCCCGCCAAATTCCTTCGACGGATTCCCGGCGCTGCTTGGATTGATATATTCCGAGCATTTAATCAAGGTGGAATCACACTATCCTTTGCTTCCGCCGATCAAATTCGACGCTTCGAAGCCGACATGGAAAAGCTCTCGGAGCTTCGTCAAGAGATGTCAACTCTCAAAAACAAAATCAAACAAACTTTAGCAAGCGAACGAAAAGGGAGAGCTCCCAAAGGTAGTCATCGTTCGCTAGTTTCTCAACGAAAAGCGATACAACAGTCAGTAGCACCATTGGAATCAAAAGTAGCGCAAGCTATGAGTCCGATTGGAGAAGCACCAGGAAAGACCGGAATAAAAATAGCCGGTCTAAATAGTTCACAAGTAACTGAATTCCACCGAATGGCTGAAGATAGCCGACTGAGAAAGCAATACAAAGGCCTGAGCGCAGATGTCTACAAATCCGCTGGCGGCGACTTGTTCGCTTCTGCGGCCTTTGTTATGCAGGCGATTAATTTTATTGTAGTTCTCGGAGAAGTAAGAAGAAAAGAAACCAGGGATAGATCAGATGTCATATCATTTTTTAATGCGCTATTTTCCACCGTTGGGGGAGGATTTGCAGCGCTTCAAGGTATAGCAAGTACCAGCCTTTCGGTCGCGGTAAACAATTACACTAGTGTTGCAGGAAAAATTAAGTATGCCGCGCGCCTTGGCAAGCTGACTGGTTTCCTGGGGCTTGGAGGCTATGGATTTAGCACAGCAGCAGCTGTACTTAGCCTATCAGGAGAAAAAGGGTCGATTGCAAGATGGACTGAAGCAATGAGAACTGGCGATAGTGCCAAGCTGGCAGGTGCAAGCATGACTTTGGCTGGTGATTCTGGACAAGTTGTGGTAAACGGTTGGGCAACGACTCAGACAGCTCATAGTCTATTCAAAGCAACTACTACACTTAATGAAGCTAGAGCGGTGGCTTGGGCAACTGCAGGAGCAAGGGTATTGAGCATCGCAGCAAGGGCAAACTTAATCGGTTTAGTGCTGACAGGTTTGCAGTTGGGCGGAGAATGGATCTATAACCGCAACAACAAAACTGAATTAGATAACTGGCTACAAAAAGGTGCCTGGGGAAAAAAAAGCAACAATAACAGCTTAGATAAGGAGCGCCTACTCTTAGCGGACATTACTGGCGCCCCCAAAGTCACATTACGAAAAATCAATAATCAATCGATGGCTGTGCTTAGCATCCCAAGCATGACGGCTCGAGAGTTAGATGCAGCAGGTCTTGGAATTTCCGCCTACTGGATGAATAATCTCCAGCGAAACGACTGGGAGGCCTGGACTGAGCCGATGCTATATCAGCTAAACCTTATCAGCGACCAAGATGCACCACTAGAGTTAGGCTTGGAAATATTTCAGCATGAAGCAAATGCCCAGAGCGGTCTTGCTATTAAGCTTCGCTATCGACCACTTCCAAGCTCGGATGTTATACGAGAGAAAAAATTCGAGACACTGACATTGAATGCTGGCAATGATAAGGAAATACCCCCAACATCGATTTTGCGGACTCGCAAGGAAAACTCTCCTTGGGCACTCATAACCCATGACTATTTAAGTACATCCACCCAATCTCAAATATCCGGTTAATCAGATGCCAGCACCTGACAATAACATAATCGACGAAATCAATATAAAACTTCAAAGACCGACAGCCGGAGAAGTACGTAAATTTGCGACGGGTGAGGCCGTATTTCTGGCTCCACTCCCCGTCCCTACTGGCGACACCCCTATGGACTTAGACGGAAGTTTCATAGAAATCAATGAATCTTTTCTCGACATTGGAAGCAGTAATTTCAACAAGGCATTTCAAACACAAGCCATGATTGGACTCGTCATGGCTTTTATAATTACATGCGTTGTGATCGGCCCCCTTATCATTGGCCTAACAGCTTTTGGGGATCCTTATGGCCGAAGCTTTTCAGATAATTTTTTAGAGTTTTTCTTTCCAGGATTGGAATTTGCTATGTGGGGGGCCTTGGGTTTCTCAGCTATGGGGATTTACGTAATTCTCAGCAGTACTTTTAATAAAACTCGAAGCCGTCCAATCCGCTTCCATCGACAACGACGTGAGGTTTGCTTCTTTCCCAACGGGTCCGACGAGCAGGTCATCCAGCCATGGGAAGAAATGGTCTCATGGCTTTCCGTCAGCACGGGTGTTACAGGTGTAGGCGTCATGAGCAATTACACTTTTGGAATGGCATTCGACGACCAAAAACGTAATAAAGTGCACTTCGTTAACCAACAAGTTATGACGCCGACGCATGCATTAAGCAAGTGGGAAGCAATACGTATCTATATGGAAAAAGGCCCGAAATTTTGCCCCGGCAAGGCGCCATATGAAGGTCGACACACATTCGATCAACAACGCGAAACCATTAGTCAGGAATACCGCGAAGGCGACCGCTCCGCGCTTGGAGTTGGTTGGTGGTACTTTTCCCATCTAATCACCTTGTGGCGCTTTCCGTACTGGGTAGCGGAATGGGACCACCGCTACAGCATGAAGTCCTTACCTAACTCCATTGCTGAATGGTCAAAATCTCTACCGCCTGAGCAGTGGGCCAAGCCGAGTCAAGCTCTAAAAGAGCAAAGCGCCAAGATCGAGAAGGCTTTTACTCAGGGACAAGATTTCATGACTTACTTCAAGGCAAATCTAAACGCAAACAAGACAGAAGAATCGATAAATAACTGAATGAAAACGATGAGCCGCGTCCTTGAAGCATAAATACGACCGACTACCTCATGCCGGAGACTTTGAAAGTGAATCCGGCACAGAGATTGTCTACCTATCACCTAGGCCCGTCCCTACAGGTCTGCCGCTTTTCAGTGCGCGCCAACTGCACCGTAACACCAATGAAACCTTTCTAGACTTTGCTGTCGGGCAAGGCAATTTTGAATTTATGGCTAGAATTGGTATCGGCGCGGTCATACTCATTGTCACTTTGCTATTTTTTTTCTCTGCTTTCGCCTCTTACCTTAGAAGAAACGCAGAGCCATTTTTGAGTGGTTGGCTCAGCTTTTTTTTCAACCCTGTACTTTGGTTGATTATTGGCGCTATCGCACTTACCTATATTTATTTCTTCCATCAAGCCGCTCGACAAGTTTCAGCACACCCACCTGTTCGCTTTAACAGGCAGCGCCGCGAAGTCGTATTTGTACCTCAAAAGGGCCATAAACCACGATATGTACCTTGGGAAGATGTTATAGCCTGTGTCTCAGTGGGAAAACTCATTACCCAATATGCAGTGATGCCAGAATACAAACTTATGATTGGCCTGCGGGATGCCGGCACCGGAAATGTATTGTGGTCCGTTATACCCAGCAGTAATTTGAGCCTTGCCGTTTCTGAGTGGGAGGCAATTCGTGCCTATATGGAGGAAGGTATGTCTGCCCTCCCCCCAGATCAATCGGACGAACTAGAGGAAGGCTCCGTCGAATTCTTCCATCTGTGTCGTCGTAGTTATCGAGCAAATCACTCATTTCTACGTTACACCTGGGGCTTTTTGACAATACAATTTTTTAGCGGCTGGACAATACCGTGCTACATATCTGGTTGGGTGAACCGTCGGCCAAAAGCAGGTTTTCCTAAAGAAGTCCTGGAATGGTCAAGACCTCTCCCCACTGAGCAACACGCTCTGCCGAGCGAAGCGTTGCTCGAGGAAAGCGCTGAAATCCGGAAGGCCTTTGCCAAAGGGCAAAACCTGCTGGATTACTTCAAGGTGAAATTTTCCGAACCGGCTAACGAGCCCACAGTGGATGCATCCTAGGCCGAATACCGTTTATGGCTTTCCGAATGACACCTATCTCTGCGCAGCACGACGAGTTCGATATTAAACAGCAGCGCCCTGCTGCCGGTGAAACTCGTCGTTTTGCTACAGGAGAGGCTCTATTTTTTTCGCCACTGCCGGTGCCTACCGGGCAAATCCCAATGGATCTCGGCGGCAGCTTCGTTGAAGTCAACGACACCTACCTGGACTTGGGCAGCAGCAACCCCACCAAATCTTTCCAAGCACGTTTAGCTGTTTCGCTTCCTACAGTCGTAGTTCTCGTTTGTCTGTTTGTTCTCCCAACCTTGATGGGCTTCGCAGCATTCATAAATCCATTCGGTAGAAGCTTTTGGTTTTACTTCAGCGATTTTTTTGAGTTTGGACTATCACTAGCGCTCTGGTGTGGAGGAGGAGCAGCGCTGATCGGCCTGTACGCGATTATCAGCACCACCAGAAGCAAAGCCCGTACCCGACCTATTCGATTTAACCGTCAACGCCGAGAGGTCTGTTACTTCCCGGATGGTTCCGACGAACCAATGATCCAGCCTTGGGAAGACACGGTTGCGTGGATATCAGTCAGCACCGGATTTACAGGAGTAGGCGTAATCAGTAGCTACACCTTTGGCATGGCCATAGATAATCCCAAGGCCGATACGGTGCACTTTTTTGTACAAGAGGTCATGACTCCTATTCATGGACTAGGCAAATGGGAAGCCATACGTGTCTACATGGAAAAAGGTCCAGAATTCTGCCCTGGCAAAGCACCCTACGAGGGTCGTCACACCTTCGATAAAGAACGACAAGACATGCATGAGGAATACCAGCACAACGAGCGTTCCGCTTTAGGCGTTGGCTGGTGGTACCTGACACACCTGATCACTTGGTGGCGTTTTCCGTACTGGGTAGCGGAATGGGACCATCGTTTCAGCATGAAGTCTCTACCTGAATCCATTGCTGAGTGGTCTAAACCTTTACCGTCTGAGCAATGGGCCAAGCCGAGCCAAGCTTTGAAAGAGCAAAGCGCCAAGATCGAGAAGGCTTTTGCTCAGGGACAAGATTTCATGACTTACTTCAAGGCAAATCTAAACGCAAACAAGACAGAAGAATCGATAAATAACTGAATGGAAACGATGAGCCACGTCCTTGAAGCATAAATACGACCGACTACCTCATGCCGGAGACTTTAAAAGTGAATCCGGCACAGAGATTGTCTACTTATCACCTAGGCCAGTGCCTACAGGTCTTCCGCCTTTCAGTGCTCGCCAGCTGCATCGTGACACCAACGATGTCTTTCTGGACTTTGCAGTCGGCCGTGCAAATTTCGAGTTCATGGCTCGTGCAGGCATCGGTTCGGTAATGTTCATCACCCTCTTCTTCCTTTTTGTATCAGGTTTTGGCTCGTGGCTGAGAAGAGACGTTCAGCCTTTCTGGACCAGTTGGATAGATTTTTTTACAAACGCCTACGTCCAGGGATTCATCTGGTGTCTTTCCGCTGTTTACGTTTGTATATTTTGTTATGCAGTCCGCCAGATCACTGTTCACCCCCCTATCCGCTTTAACCGACAACGCCGTGAAGTTGTGTTCGTACCAAAAAAGGGAGCCGCGCCACGCTATGTCCCTTGGGAGGAGGCAATCGCTTGTGTATCCGCGGGCCAGCTTATTACTCAATATGCGGTGATGCCCGAATACAAGCTAATGATCGGTTTGCGTGATAGTGCCAGTGGCGATGTCTTGTGGTCCGTAGTGCCGAGCAGCAGTTTGAGTCTGGCCGTGTCCGAATGGGAGGCGATCCGCATGTACATGGAAGTGGGAAGTTTCGCGCTGCCATCTGATGAAACGGAAGAGTTTGAAGAAGGCAGCGTTCCCTTTTTCCACTTGTGTCGACGTAGCTACCGCGTGGATCACTCATTTCTACGCTACGTAGGGGGTTTTCTGGTCATTCAATTTTTCAGCGGCTGGACTTTGCCGTGCTATATCTCTGGTTGGGTCAACAACCGCCCAAAAGCCGCCTTCCCTAAAGAAGTCCTGGAGTGGTCAAGACCTCTCCCCATTGAGCAACACGCTACGCCAAGCGAAGCGTTGCTCGAAGAGAGCACTGAAATTCGGAAGGCCTTTGCCAAAGGGCAAAACCTGCTGGATTACTTCAAGGTGAAATTTTCCGAACCGGCTAAAGAGCCCACAGTGGATGCGTCCTAGGCCGAATACCGTTTATGGCTCTCCGAATGACACCTATCTCTGCGCAGCACGACGAGTTCGATATTAAACAGCAGCGCCCTGCCGCCGGTGAAACTCGTCGTTTTGCTACTGGAGAGGCTCTATTTTTTTCGCCACTGCCGGTGCCTACCGGGCAAATCCCCATGGATTTCGGCGGAAGCTTCGTTGAAGTCAACGAGACATTCCTCGACTTGGGCAGTAGTAATTTCGGCAAGGCTTTCCAAGCTAGGGCAATGATTGGGCTCGGTATGATATTCATCTTCTCATGCCTGATTGTTTTGCCTTTGCTTGCAGGATCTACTACTTGGGGAAATCCATTTTCCGAATCCTTTTGGGACAGAGCTGCAGGTATGTTCCATTTCGGTGTGACCTTTAGTCTTTGGGGAGGAGCAATAGCCGCGCTTCTCGGTACTTACGTTATTTTGAGCACTACCAGAGCGAAGTCCCGCACCCGTCCAATTCGATTCAACCGCCAACGTCGTGAAGTCTGCTTTTTCCCCGAAGGTTCTGACGCTCCTGTCATTCAACCATGGGAAGAGACAGTATCTTGGCTCTCAATCAGTACAGGTGTGACTGGAGTGGGGGTAACAAGCGCCTATACCTTTGGTATGGCGTTCGACGATTCCAGAGCTGACGTAGTGCACTTTGTGAGACAAGGAGTAATGACTCCTACTCATGGCTTGGGCAAATGGGAAGCCATACGTGTCTATATGGAAAAAGGCCCAGAGTTCTGCCCTGGCAAAGCCCCCTACGAAGGCCGTCACACCTTCGATAAAGAACGACAAGACATGCATGAGGAATACCAGCACAACGAGCGTTCCGCTTTAGGCGTTGGCTGGTGGTACCTGACACACCTGATCACTTGGTGGCGTTTTCCGTACTGGGTAGCGGAATGGGACCATCGTTTCAGCATGAAGTCTCTACCTGAATCCATTGCTGAGTGGTCTAAACCTTTACCGTCTGAGCAATGGGCCAAACCGAGCTCAGCTTTGAACGAGCAAAGCGCGAAGATTGAAAGAGCCTTTGCTCAAGGACAGGATTTCATGACGTACTTCAAGGCCAACCTCAGCAAAACCGAGACAAAAGAATCTGCGGATAGTTCGGCATTATGAGCGTAGATATCAAACAACCCGGTGATTGGCGGGACTTGAGCAATCAGCACCCTGTCGCTGGTGAGACCCGACGTTTTGCCACTGGCGAGGCATTGTTCTTTTCACCACTACCCATTCCTACCGGGCAGACACCAATGGACTTGGGTGGAAGCTTTCTTGAGGTCAACGATACTTATCTCGATGTCGGTAGTAGCAACTTCAATAAGGCTTTCCAGGCCAGAGTGATGATCGCAAGTGTAATGCTCTTGTTGATTGTAAGTTTGATAGTAGGACCTTTTATCGCAGGCTTGATGAGTATCGGTGATCCCTACGACCGAACATTTATATACATTTTCAAAGAGTTTTTTCCCATGGGTGCTGCCATCGGTGCTTGGGGAGCGGCAGGCGCAGCGGTTTTAGGACTGTATGCAGTGATCAGTACCACCCTCAATAAATCCAAGACCCGCCCCATCCGCTTCAACCGCCAACGCCGCGAAGTCTGCTTTTTCCCCAACAACTCCGACGAACCCGTCATCCAGCCATGGGAAGAACTGGTCGCCTGGCTCTCAGTCAGTACCGGTTCAACCGGCGAAGGCATCATCAGCACTTACACCTTTGGCATGGCCTTCGACGATCCCAAGTCCGACACAGTCCACTTCGTAAACCAAGGTGTAGCAACACCCATCCATGGCTTGGGCGAGTGGGAAGCAATCCGCGTTTATATGGAAAAAGGACCGCAGTACTGCCCCGGCAAGGCGCCTTACGAAGGCCGCCATACCTTCGATCAAGAGCGTGCCGATATGCATGAGGAATACCAACACAACGAGCGCTCGGCGCTTGGCGTTGGCTGGTGGTACCTGACACACCTGATCACTTGGTGGCGTTTCCCTTACTGGGTTGCAGAGTGGGACCATGGCTACAGTATGAAAGCGCTGCCGGATTCGATTGCAGACTGGTCGAAACCACTGCCCCCGGAGCAATGGGCAACGCCAAGTGCCGAGTTGGTTGCACAGAGCGCCAGGATTGAAAAAGCCTTTGCTCAGGGCCAGAGCTTCATGGAGTATTTCGACGCCAGTAAGCACCCGATGCAAAAAACAAGTTAAGAAAAACGGGCGATCAAATGATCGCCCGTTTTTTATGCACGCTCAGCCAATAAACTCTCTTCAACCTCATACTTGACTACCACCCGATTCTTATAAAGCCGCGCACTCTCCAATACCTGACTCTCCTGCCCCTTGCTCCTCACATCCCGCCAGATTTCATTCTCCCGAAACACCCGCCCGCCTTCACGCACAAACCGGTGTTCCCGTTGATAAACGTGATACCGAAACGCCCGGACCTGATCACACAACAACTCCCCTTCCAACTGCTGCTCAGCCACTTTCAACTTCAACTGAAAGTGCCGATCCGTCGGGTTGTGCAGCACCAGGTCGATGTAGTTGTAAAAGATCGCCGCCCCGGAACCGAATGGCAGCACGCGCCCCTCGTCAGGAAATGGGTCGAAGCTGTGATTCGATCGCTCGACTACCAGCAGCGGGGAGTGAATCGCCATCCAGTGGATCAGGTTGCTTAGTTGGCAAATCCCGCCACCGACGCCGCTGCGCGCTTCACCGAAGGACAGTTCCATGCCTTCGACGTAACCGCGTTTTCGGGTCGGTCGGCCGACCAGACGGCAGAAGGAAAAGTATTCACCGGGGCCAATGACCACGCCGTCTATTGAAGCCACGGCCAATTTCAGGTTCACGACTTTGTTGTGTTGCAGCTGCAAATCGGAGTCGCCGAGTTTGCGGATCAGTTTGGAGGTGTGTTTGAGGTATCGGTACGGCAAGCGCTCAAAGGTGTCTTTCGGGCGAGCGTAACGTTTGCGGGAGAAGCGCCACGCCAGTTGGCGGAACAGTCTTTTTTGCCACACGCGCAGCCAGTAGAGGGCCGGGTGATAAAGGGAGAGAGGTTTCATCCGTGTCAGAACGGCGGCTGCCGTTTTTATCCTTTACAAGAAATGCTAGGCATCCTATCGGATTTATGCAGTGCATATTGCACTTGAAGAAGGTGTTCGCCCAGTGTAATGGCCTCGGCAATCCATGCACTGGTAAAGAGCCCTGACACTGGGCGAACGGGAGGGATTTTAATAGAAGTTGGCGGATATGTCCGTGTGCATAAACATGAAATTTGTGTACACAATGTTTAACAAAATGTCGATTGCAATATTACGCCGACAACTTTTTAAACCCACCAGTTAGACCATTAATTCTGATCATTCCTATACAAGAAACTGTACAGGAATGATCAAGCTGTAGAGCCAAGACTCAACTTTAGTGTTGAGTGGTCACTTTCAATACATCGGTATACGTCACGACGACGCTCTGCCCTACTTTCAAGTCTTTCAGTTTTTTCTGAACTTCAGGTTTTTCAACGTTGATGGTTTTCGAGTGTCCGCGGGGTCCCTTGAAGGTCACCTGGTTTTTCGCCACATCAATTTTGGTGATTTGCAGTTGTACCTGTACCTGACGGAAGGCTTCACCCCCAGGGTTGGGGTCGTCTTTGGTGGCGCGGATTTCTCCGGTGCGTTCGGTAGAGCCCGGCAGACCTTTGTCGACATCGGTGTCGAGGTAAGCGGCAACCGAGCGGATAACCTCGACAGTGACCTTATCACCGACCTTCAGGTTACCCAGATTCTTGGCATTGTCGCTCAGTTGTACATTCACCTCACGGCCTTCAGCACCTTCAAGGACGACTTGGTGGTTGGCGGCGTCTACGGCCAGGACTTTGGTCGTGACTTGATCGGCTTCAACGACGGCAGACAACGGAATGTCCGCTGCCACGGCGCTGAAGCTGACAGTGGACAGCACGGTGGCGAGGGTGATGGCTTTGGTCAGAGCATGAAGTTTCATAAGCGGAACATTCCCTGTGGTGGATGGCAGCAGACGGCTCTGAATCGAGGTTCGGCGCCGTCTGTGCCACTGAGCATAGACGCTGTTCAGCGATTGTCCGCCGTCTCTTGCACGGGTGGACGCGGTACGTCGGAGTATTTCGAGGCACGCGCTGTCGAGAGCTGCGGCTCAATACCCGGTCATTTCCAGATAGCCCTGCCCTGCATGACTGCCGCTCAGGCGCACGGGGCCTTCCCAGTATGGAATGCGCAAATTCATCCAGGCATTGCGATTGAGGGCATCGAGGGTGATGTCGAGGTGCTTGGCGGGGATTTTGATTGACCAGCGAACCGGCATCGAACGACCGGCGACTGTCGCGGTGTCTTGTGGCGTGAGGATGATGTCGGCGGCGTGCAATAACTGAGTCTGGCCCTGCGCGTCGATCCAGGTGCCGGTGAGATACGGCTCGCCGTTTTTCTGCCGCATGCGGTACAGCATGACCTGTTCGCCGCTGTCCAGGTGCAGGGAAAACCAGTCCCAACCTGTCTGATTGGCGGTCAGTGGCTGGCTGCTCCACTCGCGGTCAAGCCAGGCTGGACCGCTGACCTGATAGGCCTTGCCGTCGATATCCAACGTGCCGCTGGCCTGGAAAAACGGCTGGCTGTAGTAGTACGACGCCTGGCCCTGTTCGGATTTCTGACTGAAACCCTTGTCGCCCTGAAGCACCAGTGGACGCGTGGAAGTCAGCCGCAGCTGGTAGCCGAACGCCTTGTCGCGGGCACTGAGTTGAAGCTCCGCCAGAGGATCGGCGCCCTGGCTGCTGAATCGCCAGTCGTCGATCCACGCATTGAACGGGTCAAGACTCACTCCCGCCTGACCAACGCCGCCCCGGGAATAACGCTCGGCAGCATGATGCACCGTGGCAGAGGTCACCGCAGCATGCCCCAACCAGATCACCTGATTGCCCCAACCCGCCACCTCGGGCGCGGCTTTCAAGGCACTGCGAAACAGCGTCCATTGCACGCCGAACTCGCGGCCCTGATCGTCCTTGAGGTTAGCCGTGACGTACCACCACTCGATCCGAAAGCCATCGTGGGGACCGTGATCCGCCGGGAAACTGAACACCCGGCCGGGCACTACGGGTGTGAACGCGGCAGCTTCACCCCCGAGCCCGGCGAAACCTTTTTCAACCGACGCCGTGTCATCGCAGCCGCTCAAAAAAAGTGCCAGCAACAACGCGCCGAGCTTAATCCTCATGAGCAAACGTCCTCAGCAGGTCCGCCGGTTGCGAGCGATACAGCGAGTACAGCGGCCACGCCGACGCCAGCAAAGTCGCGAGCAACGCCAGCCCCATCAACTGCAACAGCTGCAACGGAAAGACCCGCAACGGCAGGCGCCAGCCGAACGCCTGAACGTTGATCACCGTGTCCAGGCACCACGCCAGCGCGATGCCCAACGGCAACGCCAACATCAGCGTCAGCACTGCCAGCAGCCAGGTTTGCCCGAGGTTGAGCAGCATCAATTGTCGGCGCGTCACGCCCAGCGCCCACAGGGGCGCGAGTTGTCCGAGGCGGCTCTGACTCTGGGTCAGCAGGCTGATGAACAGCGCCACGCCCGCGACTGCGAGGGTCAGACTGTTCAGCGCGGCAGTGGCGGCGAAGGTGCGTTCGAACACTTGCGTGGACCAGCCCTTGAGCCGGGCCTGATCGACGATGCGACTGTCATCGAGGGCGAAGCGCGCTTGCAGGGTTTGCAGGAACGGCGCAATCAACGGCGGGTCGATACGCAGGTTGAAACGGTTCGGCGTCAGTTGCGGCCAGCCGCGCAGCAGATGATTGACGTTGACCAGGAGGTGACCCTTGGGGTTGCCGTAGTCGGCGTAGATCCCGACGATTCGCGGCGACCAGGGGCCCGCCGGTGTGGGAATCGTCAGGTGGTCACCCAGATGCACTTTCAACCGCCGCGCCAGTTGTTCGCTGAGCATCAAGGCGTCGTCCTTGGCCAGCCGGTCCCACGGGTTGTCGCCCAAGGCCTCCAACAGCGGCCAGTGCTGGCGATAGGTCGGGTGATCGATCACGCCGAACACGTCCGCCGGCCAGCCTTGCAACTGGATCGACACCTGCCAGTTGGGCAGCACCGCGCTGAGGGAGGGTTGCTGTTTGAGCCAGCTCTGCAGTTCTCTGGCCTGGGCCGGATTTTGCGGGTTCACGTACAGCTCGGCAGTCAGGCGTTGTTCGAGCCAGTTGCTGAAGGTCTGGCGGAAACCGGCGGTCATGCTGCCGGCGCCGATGTTCGCCGCCAATGCCAACAGCAGCGCCATCAGCGCCAGGCTCAGGGCCGGCAGTTGCTGGCGGCAATCGGCGAGAAACCATTGGCCGAGCACCGAGCGGCTGCGATGCAGCGTCAGGTTCAGCACGCTGTTGAGCACCACCGGCAGCGCCAGTGCGGCACCGATCAACAATGCCGCCATCAGCACAAATCCACTGGCGAGGCTGTCGCCCCGGATCAGCGCCAACAACGCGATCACGCCGGCAATCGCCGCGACCCAAGCCTGGCGCCGCAACCAGCTTGCGTGAGCCTGGTGCCAGGCTTGCGGATCGGCCAGGGCCAGCAACGGCAGACGCGCCGCCCGCAACAAACTGTTGGATCCGGCCAATAACGCGCCGAACAGGCTCAGACCGACACCACTGAGCCACCACCATGGACTGAGGCTCAACTGCCCCGCCACTTCGGCACCGTACAAACCGCGCAAACTGGCGGCGACATCCGGCAGCAGCACGCTGGCCAGCAGGTATCCGCTGGCAACGCCGGCGAGGCCGCCGAGCAGTGCCAGGCCGCCCAGTTCAACGGCGAGGCAAGCGATCAACATCCGTGCGCTGACACCACAGGCGCGCAGGGTTCGCAGCAGCCCTCGGCGTTGTTCCAGCGCCAGCCCGATGGCCGCGTGAACGATGAACAGGCCGACCACGAAAGACAGAAAACCCAAGGCATCGAGGTTCAGGTGAAAACTTTCGGTGAGGCGCGAGAGGTTGTTTTCTTCGCCGCTGCTTTTGAGTTGGAGCTGGCTTTTGAACTGATCCGGCAAGGTGGCGGTGAAATTCTTGGGCAGCAGCAGACGTGACAGTTGCTCCGGCAGCCCCAGAATCTGCTGGGCGAAGCCGATATCCACCAGCAACACGCCGGGGGCCATGTCGGTTTGTACATGCAACGGCGGCAATGTCGCCCCGCTCAACGTCAGCGGCTGCTCGCCTTCGCGCATGCCCAACGCTTGCAACGTCTGCGGCGAAATCCAGGTGCTGCCCGGCGGGCTGAAAAACCGGACGATCTGCTCGATGTCCAATGCCCGCCCGGCCACCGCTGACCCGGCCGGCAGCGACACCGGCTCGATGCCCATCAGTTGCAAGCGCTGGTCTTCATGGCCCTTGAGCGTCACCCGCCCTTGCAGCACCGGCGACACCGGCCAACCGGCGCGGCGCAGTTCGATAAACAATGCCTGAGAAAAAGTCCCGCCACCGGGTGCGCTGAGGCTGGCCTGCGGCTCACCGCCGATCAACTGACTGGCCCGCGCATAACTTTCCCGCGCCTGACTGTTGAGCGCCTGCACACCGGTCAGCAGGCTGGTGGCCAGCCACAGCCCGGTCAGCACACTGAAAAACTGCACCGGGTGCTGCCGCCAATGGCTGAGCAGCGCCCGCAACGTCTCGCGAAAGACCCTCACCTCAGTGCTCGTCCGCGCCAGCCAGACGGCCATGGTGCAGCACCACTTTTTCTGCCAGGCGCGCGGCCACTCTCGGGCTGTGGGTGACCATCAACAACGTCGTCGGACTGTCGTCGAGCAGCTCCAGCAACAACTTCAGCACTTCATCGCTGGTGGCTTCATCGAGGCTGCCGGTGGGTTCGTCGGCCAGCAGCAGTTTAGGTTGCGACGCCAGCGCCCGGCCCAGCGCGACTCGCTGTTGCTGGCCGCCGGACAACTGCTCCGGATAACGCCGCAACACATCGCCCAGGCCCAGGCGCTTGACCAGATGCGCCTGCCAGCGCGCATCATGCCGCCCCGCCAGCCGCGCCTGAAACGCCAGATTGTCTTCCACGCGCAAACTGCCGATCAGGTTGAACTGCTGGAACACCAGGCCGATTTCGGTGCGTCGCCAGTTCGCCAGTTGCCCTTCACTCATCCGTTCAAGCTGATGCTCACCACTGCGGATGCTGCCGCTATCGACCTTGTCCAGCCCGGCGATCAAGTGCAGCAAGGTGCTTTTGCCGCTGCCCGACTCGCCCATCAGCGCCAGGCTGCTGCCGGATTTCAGCGTCAGGTCGACACCTTGCAGCACCGACAGAGGACCTTGCGGAGTGGCGTAGCTTTTGAAAACGCCTTGGACCGAAAGCATGGGTGAACCTGTTTGAGGGGCGTGGGGCAAAGGATAGCGGCCGCGGAAGTGGAGTTGGGACAAATTTCAGGTTTGCGTTGCACGTTAGGGCCCCATCGCGAGCAGGCTCGCTCCCACATTGGATCTTCGTTGCGCCAAAGATCAAGGTGGGAGCGAGCCTGCTCGCGATAGGGGCAACTCATTTTCGGCTCAAAAACTCAGCACTTCACCCCCACCCACGTAAAACACAACGGCAACTGCGCCTCTCGCTGCTGATACTGATCATAAATCTCCTCCCGGTTGGAATGCGGATATTCCTTGAAGTGGCTGATCTGCAACCCCGCTTCGATGGCGCCGGTAAACATCTCGCTGAGGGTGTGGACGAACCAGTAGGACGTCGCGGCTTGCTGTTCGACTTTGCCTTCGTAGACGATCGGCTGGTCCTGCACGAAAGGTTCGCGGCGGAAGTACGAAGTGACCGGGCGAAAGGGATCGTCTGATTCGGGGTCGAACATTTCCAGGAACGGGTGGGTTTCGTACACCACCAACGCCCCGCCGGGCTTGAGGGTGCGGGCGACGTGGCGGAAGAATTCGCCAATGTCCGGCATCCAGCCCAATACGCCGATGGTGATCAGGGCCACATCGAACCGGTGGTGCAGTTCACTCGGCAAATGATGAATATCAGCCTCGACGAATTCAGGCGCGTGCGGCGAGCGGGAAGCCAGTTCCCGCGCCTGGTCGAGAAACGCCGCGGACTGGTCAACGCCGACGACGCTGCGGGCACCGAGCGCAAACAGCGAAAGACTTTCGCGGCCGTTGTTGCAGCCCAGTTGCACCACGTCCTTGCCGTCGACCCCGACCTGCTCCAGCACACCGCGCAACGTGTCGTCGATGCAGCAGAAATCGCCCAGTGTCACGGCCTTCAACAGGGACGGCCATTCGGGATTGTCTTTGTGGTGTCGGGCGGAGTCATTCCACGCATCGCGGTTGCTGGCGATGGCTTTTTCTTTGGTCAGCATTTCCATTGCACGCTCCAGAACTCGGGTTTATCAGACCGGCCCGAGTCTAGATCAGCGTTTTTGAAAAACCCATGTAGCGTTTGTTGGAATGTTGTAAGCCGGCAACGCCCCCGTACGGCAGCTATAGTTAATGGCCTTGGGGAATTGCGGGACAACCGATTTCGCAGGTGCTGCCATGAAACACACCGATTTGATGCTGTTGCTCATCTTCTGCCTGACCGCCACCACGGGGGTTCACGCGGATGACAACCTGACGCCGCCGTCCGGGTACAGCAGCGAGTTCAACTATTACGGCGAAAACCAGCCGTTCGCCCACCCCGTTCCGCCGACGCTGAGCACGGTGCCACCGCGCTCGTACATTCCCACGGCGCCGCAGGATTTCATCCCGATCTCCAGCGAGCACGTGTTCTCCGATTCACGGTTGCCGACCGTCGCGGATGCCACCGTCCGGGTGTTCATCCGCTCCTATGACCCGGAACTCGGCGTCTACGTGAACGAAGAAGTCGTCGACCCGACGTGCCTGCTGGCCTGCCTCAGTCGACAGGGCCAGGCGACGCCCGTCTACCACTGACGCTTGTCCGGGCGGGCGAGGCCGAGTTTTTCGATCCGGTAACGCAGCATGTCGCGGCTCAAACCCAGCAGACGCGCGGACTTGGTGACGTTCCAGTCGGTCTTGTCGAGCATCTTGCGCACCATGTCGCGCTCGACCTCCGGCAGGTTCATCGACTCGTTGCCGTTGTACGCCGGGCGCACTTCATTATGGGGCGCCTCGGGCATCGCCACCGGCTCGTCCACCAGGCTCAGGCAGACGTTCAGCTGGTGCGCGGCGATGGTGTCGTACTGGGCCAGCAGCACGGTTTGTTCGAGCATGTTGCGCAACTCGCGCACGTTGCCCGGCCAGCTGTAGCTCATGAGCAATTCTTCGGCCTGTTCGCTGAAATGCAGGTTCGGTTTGCCATAGCGTTTGCCGTGGATGGCGAGGAAGTGCCGGGCCAGCAACAGGACGTCTTCGCCACGGGTATAAAGGCGCGGCACCTTGATCGAAATGATGCGCAAACGGAAGAACAGGTCACGGCGGAACTTGCCCTGCTGGACCATTTGTTCGAGGTTGCAATTGGTTGCGCTGATCACCCGCAAATCGACCTTGCGCTCCTTCACCGAACCGACCCGGCGAATGGTCCGGTCTTCCAGCAGCTTCAGCAGTTTGGCTTGCAGCAGCAGGTCCATTTCCCCGACTTCATCGAGAAACAAGGTGCCGCCATCCGCCGCTTCCACAAGGCCGACGCGACGGTCCTTGGCGTCGGTGAATGCCCCCTTCTCGTGGCCGAACAGCTCCGACTCCACCAGATTGGAGGGAATCGACGCGCAGTTGAATTCAATGAACGGGCCCTTGCTGCGCGGGCCGTCGAAATGCAGTGCGCGGGCCACCAGTTCCTTGCCGGTGCCCGTCTCGCCTTCCACCAGCACCGGCGGCAAATCGGCGTTGGCCATCCGGCGCTCGGCGTCGAGCAACTGGCCGATGGTGTTCTTCAGAAAGACCATGGGCCCCGATTCGCCGATCAACGCCTGCACCCCCGACTTCTGCGCTTCGCGTTCCTGATAGAACGACAGCGTGCGCTCCATCCGCTCGGTGGCCAGGGCCTTGTCCAGCAACAGCTTGAGTTCCGGCAGCGCCACCGGTTTGGTGACGTAATGGAACGCGCCTTCTTTCATCGCCACCACGGCGTCTTCGACATTGCCGTAGCCGGTCATCATGATCACTTTCAGGTCCGGCGCGCTGATACGCAGCTTCTGGATCAGATCGTGACCGCTCATGCCCGGCAACGAGTTGTCGGTCAGTACGACGTCCGGGGCAAACGTGTTCATTTGCTTCAGCGCATCTTCAGCCGAGTGGCAGACCGTCACCTCGAAGTCTTTGCGTTCCAGGTAGGTCTGAAGATTCCCGGCGAGGATTTCGTCATCCTCGACCAGCAGAATGCTGTACCCCATATTCCCCTCCCGTTGCCACTTTGAAGTTCAGACAAACGCGGGTTCCTTCCTGCTCCTGGCTGGTCAGTTCGACCGAACCTTCAAAACGCTCCATTATTCTTTTGACCAGGGCCAGGCCCACACCCAACCCGCCTTGCTTGGTGGTGAAAAACGGTTTGAAAACCATTTGTTGCTGCTGTTTGGTCATGCCCTTGCCGGTATCGCTCAGGGTCATGCGCAAGAGTCCGGACTGCGGCGACTCGATATCGATGCTCAGCACACCGCCCTTGGGCATGGCTTCCAGGGCATTGGCGAACAGGCTATTGAGAATTTGCGTGAGCAGCACCTGTTGGCTGACGACCGGTGGGCAAACCTGCGGCGTGAACCGGACTTCGACACCGGAGCGCTTGATCAGCGCGTCAAAGGCACTCAGGGTGTCGTCGATGGCCAACACCAGGTCTACCGTTTCGTAGTCGTCATTCACCGGCCGCAACGACACCAGCAACTCGCGAACCCAACGCGACATGCGATCGACCTGGTTGATGATGTCGCCGATGTTCTTCTGCGCGCTCTGACTGGCGATTTCCTGGGCCAGTTCGGCGCTGGAGCGAATGTTCGCCAGCGGGTTGCGCAAACTGTGGGCCACGGCCGAAGACATTTCCCCCAGCGCGACGAAGGTTTCGTTGGCAATCAGCTGTTTCTGCTGACTCTCGATCAGCTTCGCCGCACGTCGCACAATCCAGAACAGCCCCAAGTAGATGGCGGCACCACCGAGCACGGTGGCCAGCCAGATGGCCTTGAAACCGCGCTGGATACGTTCAACCAGATCAGTAGGCTCCTTGTAGACCTCGACCATGGCGATGACTTTGCTTTTGTCGGCGTTGAACATCGGGATGTAGTTTTCAACGAACAGGTACTGGGGCTCGTGCAACAGTTTTTGTTCGGGACGTTCTTCATCGACTTCGTGGTAGCTGGTGGAAACGGGCTCCTTCATTTCGAAAGATTCGTCCAGTTCATCGTCGTCTTCGATGCGTACGCCGATCAGCTCCGGGTTGGTCGACCAGACCACGGTGCGATCCTGGGCATACACCGTGGCCAACAGCAGGTCCGGCAGGTTCGCCACATGATCGAGAAACTCGATGCGTGCCGCAGCACGTGCGCCCGGGTTCACGTCGGGATGGGCGTTATCCAGGCGAGAATCGAGCATTTCGCCCATGGTTCTTTCCGGGGAAATCGATGCGTGGCGGATTTCGGCAGCACCGATGGCCTGGATAAATTGCGCGGTCAGCATGGAATCGCGTTCGATGCTCTCCTCCACCACGAAACGGGTGGAGATGTACCCCAGCCCCGCCGCCACGGCGGCAATGATCAAAAAACTGGCAAAGGAAAACCAGCGCAGCAGATTGAATTCGCCACGCCAGCTCGTGCATTCCCCCGCCGGAAGGTTCGACGGAGCAGGTACTTTTTGTTGTTCGAGTATCTGCATGGTGGGTCCTGAATTCGGTACTGGCATGAAGCCTATTCAGTGGCGTTTCGCATCAGTGTAGGTGTCATTGATCGAGTCGGCGGTTCAATGATAGTAATTCGCCGCTATGGCACCTGCGCCGCTTGCAACGATTGCTGACGATCGGTTTCCTCCTGCAAAAAATCAATGATGGACTGCGCCGCTTTCTCATCAAGGCGCAGGTTTGGCATCGGGATTTTGTCGAAGCGTTGAAACAGTTCCAGCGCAATCGGGTCTTTTTCGGCCAGCATGCGATCCGGTTCGCGGATCCAGCGATTGAGCCAGGCGGGATCGCGCACGCGGGTTACGCCGATCAGGTCCGGACCGATGGCGCGCATGCCGATGCCCTGCCCGTCTTGCGGCCCGAGGCTGTGGCACGAGGCGCAACGGGTGCGAAACAACTCTTCGCCGTTGCTCGGCGGGCGGATCTCGGGCGCATCGGCATAATTTTCTTCAACACTGGGTTGCTTCCAGTTCTGCAAGGTATTGGCCAACTGATCGGCGAGGATCCATGGGTTCTCGAACGGTGAGGCTTTCATCCAGCGACCGGTGCCCTGGTTGCCGACGATCAGGCTCAGGTTGTGGTCCTTGCTGCGACCGTTGTCGACGCCCTCGATGAACAACCCGAGCTTTTTGCGCAGATCGGTGACGGCCTCGAACTCCCCGGTGAGGAACTGCCAGCCCGGTCCGACTTTGAAGCGCTGCGCGTAGGCCTTGAGCACCTCGGGTGTATCGCTCAAAGGGTCGATGCTGATCGAATAGAAAAAAATATCCTGACCGACCCGGGGCCCCAACAACTGCTGCACCTGGCGCAGGCGCGCGGTTTCCAGCGGGCAGGAGTCGCTGCACGTGGTGAAGATGAAGTTGATCACCACCACTTTGCCTTTGATCATGTCATCGAAAAAACGCACCTGCCGACCGTCCTGGTCGGTCAGCAAGGTGTTGGGAAAGTAATCGCGCCCCCAGGGTGTCGCCGAATCCGTCGGCGACGGCGACAGTGCGCCTTCATGAGCGAGCAGCACCTGGCTGGCCAGCAAAAACGTCACCAGTACCAGAATCAGGTGCATGCCCAGTGCGCGGGAGCGCGGCGTGTGCAGTGTCATGTCGGCTCCCCTGCGGATCATGGCTTGATCACCACTTGTGGGCCGTAGCCATCGCCAGTGCGGAAGGTTGGCAGTGCAGCAGAGTTCACGTAGCGCACGCCATCCCAGCTCGGCAGCGGAACCGGCATCAATTGCAGTTGCCCCGGTTTCTCAACGTCCCAACGCAACAGCATGGAGTTGTCCTCATGTTGAGTGTTGTGGCAGTGCTCCATGTACGTCCCGGCGAATTCGCGGAAGTGGATCGCAATCTCGACGCTGTCCAGGCCGTCCTTTTCCGGACCGATGCGGTACACGTCCTTACGTGCCCATTTTTCCCATTCCGGTGGTAGCTTGCCGCCGCGACTGAGGATGATCCCCTCCTCGAAGTGCACGTGAACCGGGTGGCTCCAGCCTTCGCCGCCGAGCTTGATGTTCCACACTTCCAGCGTACCGAAGCCCGTGGCGCCGGCATCGGTCGGGCCGGAGGCCAGTTTGGTCGAGACGTTCAGCCGACGAGGGTCCATTCTGAAACCGAAACCGCCGTCGGTCTTGATTGTCCACGGCGCCGAATCGGTGCCGTCGGAACGACCGAAGGTGAAGGTGCGATGACGGGCCTTGGCCAGCAGCGCCTTGTCGGCCACATTATCGCGGTGAATTTTCAGCGGGATCATCACCAGGCCTTCAGCCTTGCCCGGTTTGGCCGGTTCATAGGCCGCCGGGTCCATGGCCAGGTCCTGACCGGTGTAGGCCTTGACGTTGAATTGCAACACTTTGCCTATCGCCGGATCACCGTCCTCCCACTTCGGCCCCTTGCTGGATTGCCTGATGACGGCCTTGTACTTCTCGGACAGCACGTCAGCCAGGGCGACGGGTTCTTCCGGGCCCTTGCCGTCTTCGTGCACCAGCAGGTTGACGAAGAACAGCTTGTCGCCCGCCTTGACCCCGTTTTTCGAGAAGTTGACGACGATGTCGAAACGCTCGGCGATGCCCATGGTTGGCAGGATCGCGTTGTGATTTTGAGTATCGCCGTCGGCATCCAGGTCCATGGTGCCGTCGAATGGCACGGCGTGTTCCATGATGTTGCCGTCGTTGGCAATCATGTGGAACGGCACACGGGCGTACGACAAGCCTGACCCGACAGGCCCTGGGAACTCGCCACCGGTGCCCTTGATCTCGCGCACCAGCGCCAGTTTGAAGTAGCGCGATACCGAGCCATTGAGCATGCGGAACCGATAGCTGCGGGCGCGCACATCCAGGACCGGTTTCCACTGCCAGTTGACCAGCACCTGATCACCGAGGAAGCCGTCGGTATTGAACGGGTTAAACCACAGTTGACCGTTCTTGTCCCACGCTTTATCGGCAAACAGCAGGTTGACGTCGTAGTCGCGGTTGCCCCAAGGCAAGGCGTTGCCACTGGGTAAACGCAGGTTGACGCCGTCATTCACCGCTTCATTGCCACGGTCCAGGGCGCTGTAGTAGTTCATCATCGCCGCGTTGCCCTTGTAGACGTTCTGCGCGGTGAAATCGAGCATGTGGTCATGAAACCAGTGGGTGCTCATGGTTTCGCGCCAGTCGCCACGGATCTTGATCGTGCCGTTGTCGCAGGTCTTGCGGCTGGGGATGAGGTCGTTGGTCCACAGGGTTTCGCCCGGCGAGCACGGAAAAGCTGCACGCGGGTCTGTAGCCGTGGTGTTGATGCTGTCGTAGCCAGCCAACTGGATCGGCCAGCGGTAGTCGTAGAATTGCCCGGGGAAGAAAAATGCGTTGGCATAACCGTCGCTTTCCGCCGGTTGGTGACCATTGTGTTCGTGGGTGCTGAGGGTGTGCAGACCAAAACCCATGTTCGCCGACGGGTCGATCGGCAAGGCGTTGTAATGGCGCATCAGCACGGGTTGTCCGTAACGCACCATGAGCAATTTTGGCGGCAAGGTGCCGTCGAAGGTCCAGACCGATTTATGGTTCTGCACCGGCATTTTCGGGTGAAAACGCGCATCGACGCCTTTGGCGGTGCCTACGGTCGTCGGCAGGCCAGCCACATTGTAATAGAGGCCACCGGGGCCAAACTCGCCCATGGCATAGCGGTGCATCTGACGACTGTCACGCAACCCGGTATTCACCCGTGCGCCGGATTGCACAGTCTTGTAGGCGATCTGCGGATAAAACTCGTTCCAGCGCTGGTGCGACCAGCCTTTTCCTGGTGGACGGCCTTCAGCCGACGAACCGATACGCCGGTTGAGGAAAAATTCGATCTGCTTCTGCCAAGGGTTGCGATCGACCACGTTGGAATAATGGCTGGGAAACGGGGTCAGTCCGGGTTGGCGCATGAAAGCGTCGAGCGCCGCACTCGGCGGAGCGCTGCGAGCGACGCTGGTGGGATCCTGTTGCGGCAGCGGGCCGATGGCGGCCGGTGGAAACGGCAACTGCGCCGCCGGGGTGGTGGGGTCGAGTTTTTCCGGACCGAACTCTTCGAACAGCACCAGTTGCTGAGTGAACGGCAGAGCACCGTACAACGGGCTGGGTTTGCCGTTGGTAGGGTAATTGAAGCTTGTCTGTATCGCCGGCGGAAGGACGTTTTCCTTGAGCGGGGTCTCTCGGGTGCCTTTGACGCCAGCCGGCAAGTCGAAGGCATCCAGGTTGGCGGGGGGCATGGTCAAAATGGCGTTCAAGGCACCTGCCTTGTCAGCCGGCTCGTCGTAATACGCCGAAGGGTCGGAAGGTGGCGGCTGCCCCTCGTCGTCGATCGGGCTGGCGCGCAGGCTCGTTGTGCCGAGCGTCATGGCCACAAAAACGCTAAGGGGCGTCAGGAGACCAAACCATTTGCAGGGGTGCAGCGCTTTTCTGTCCATCACCAGCCGCCTCGAAGTCGTGAAGGGGGTAATGGGGGTTTTGCAAGGAGCTCGCCAGACTTGCTACAGCCTATACAAACGCACTAATACTCGTTAAAACAATGGCTTATCAACATCAATTTGCCATGCTCTGAAAAACGACTGGGGAATGACACCCGCAACCGGGGAAAGTTCGTCCCCATTTCAGGGACTGCGTTGGAACGACAGGCGAACACTTGTGCCCTCGCCCTCGCGACTGTCCAGGCTCACCGTACCGCCGCAGCGCTCCATAATCCGCTTGACCAGTACGAGCCCGACGCCGAGCCCGCCTTGCTTGGTGGTGAAAAACGGCCGGAAAGCCATGCTGCGCTGTTCCTCGTTCATGCCTCTGCCGGTATCGCTCACCACCACGCTGACGTCTCGGGCATCCGTCGGCTCCAAAATGACGGTGAGCGTGCCGCCCTGGTCCATGGCCTCCAGCGCGTTGGCCAGCAGACGGTTGAGTATCTGCGTCAACTGCAACTGCTGGCTCAGGACCATGGGCGTGTCCTTCGGCTCGAACACCACATGAACGCAGGCCTTGGCGATCTGCTGCTCGAAGGCCATGAGGCTGTCGTGCACCGCCGCCACCAGGTTCACCGGTTCCGGTTCATCGGTGAGCGGGCGCAAGGATTGCAGCAATTCCCTGACCCACGTCGACATGCGATCGACCTGCCCGATGATGTCGTTGATGTTTTGGTGCGCCGGGCCATTGTCGAACTCCAGCGCCAGTTCGGCACTGGAGCGAATGGTCGCCAACGGGTTACGCAAACTGTGGGCCACCGCCGATGACATCTCACCCAGGGCGACAAAGGTTTCGTTGGTGATCAATTGTTTTTGCTGCGCCGCCAACAGGATCGCCGCACGCCGCACGATCCAGTACAGCCCCAGATAAATCAGCCCGCCGCCCAGTGCGGTAGCCAGCCAGATCAACACCAGACCGCGCTCCATGCGGCTGATCAGGTCCTCGGGTTCCTTGTAGATCTCGACCATCGCCGTGACGTGCTCGCCGTCGGCATCGAACAGCGGAATGTAGTTTTCGATGAAGATGAATTCCGGCGGCGAGACGAACTTTTGCTCCATGCGTGTCTTGTCGACGTCGTGATAACTGGTCGACACCGGCGTCCTGGAGGCGAATGCGCGCTCAAGGTCTTCGTCGGCATGGATCGTGGTGCCCATCAATGCCGGGTTGGTCGACCAGATCACCATGCGGTCGGGGGCGTAGATGTTGGCAAGGATCACGTCAGGCAAGTGCTCGATGTGGTCGAGAAATTCGCCCCGGGCGTTGGCGCGGGCCATCGGGTCTACGTCGGGGAAATCCTTGTCCTTGCGCGGGTCCAGCAGCTCGCCCATGCTGCGCACATTGGGAATGGATACGTGGCGCACCTCGGTCAAGGCAATCGTCTGAATGAACTGCGAGGTCAGCAATGCATCGCGCTGCACGCTCTCGGTAATCACAAATCGCGTGGACACAGCCCCCAGCGCCACCGCCACCGTACCAATCACCGCCATGCTGATGAGGGAAAACCAGCGCAGCAGATTGAACGGTTGCTTTCGCGAGCTCAAGCGCACATCGCCCTCTTCGGACTGGAGCGATTGTGTGGGCATGTTCATGGGCGTACTTCCCGGCGATTCCCCCCATTGGTTATAGCCCACGGTCAGGCATTTGCCCGGTATTGGGTGTTGACGTGACGATCCCCTGTTGGATCCATCACTCGATACACGCGTAACCGTTCGGCAAACACACATTCAGTGGTTTTGCCTTTGCAAACTGCCACGAGCACAGTCTGGCGCTTCCGCGATTTTCAGCAGTGCTTGCTCATGTTTAACCACGCGTGTTTAAAAACACTTCGTGTTACTTCGCGCAGGCTACAACGCCTTGCGCCATTGCCTACGCTTGCGCCAGAATCCGCCGGCTTGTGCGCCTTGATCTTGGGCTTTATCGTTTTCCGGTCGCTGAAAATCAGTGATCGGGTTTGGTAGCCCGAGCTGCATAAGGTGCATTGCATCGCCATTTGAGGCTTCTGGTCTCGCATTTATGGTGGTCATGCACAGGGCGCCTTCGGGCGCGCCGGTTTCCTTGTGCCCGGTCTACCAACCTGCGTATGGCCACCACCCCTCGTTTGGTAGCGAGGGTGATGGCTCCTTGTTGTTAGCATAAGGAGTTTTATTTATGTTCAAAGTAACGCCCAATCCACCGGACACCGATCCGGCATCGCCGCAAGACAATCCCGATTCAGAAGCACATCGCGAGGCAGTCAATCGCGCCCTCGATTTCTACTTCAACCCTGCCGCCCAGAACGCTCACATCAAAGCTACTCCGCGAACACCCACCACCCTGTTCATCGTCAACCCGGAGCTCGATACCGAAACCCTGCTGGCCCATGCGTGTGAATCCCTGGCATCGGCCAATGTCATGGCGACAGATCTGGCGGATCAACTGGACGGGACATGCCGCAACTCCCTGCTGGGGATTGCGCAAGTCATCATGCTGGGCGAGTTGGCGGTGAATCGGGCGCTGGATCAATTAGCCCCCACCGAGTAGCGACTGCGTCCAGCTGTCTGTAGGAGCAAGCTTGCTCGCGATGGACTCACGATCGTCGCGCTTATCCAGATAACACGCGTCTTCGTTAGCGCCCATCGCGAGCAAGCTTGCGC
>NZ_JAGYGF010000013.1:0-124689 GCF_019947305.1 Pseudomonas sp. BF-RE-21
CGATGACCTGAAGCAACTCGCTGTCGAAAACTGCGTAACTCTTTGTTTACCAAGGAGTTTTCCGTTTCGACTGCGCCGGAAGTGGGGCGAATTATAGACTTCCAGAATCTGCCGTCAACCCCTAATTCAGCCTTTCTATCAGGATGCTCAAAATCACTGCTTATATATAGACGCGAACACCTTGAATGCGCAGTATATTGCCCAACACTAGAACAATACGTTCGTTTCCTGCCTTGGACGATGCCACGCAATGAATGACCACCCCCGCAGCCTTGCCTCTACCCTGTTCTCGGTTGGCCTGCTATTGATAGCCATGGCGTCGATCCAGTCCGGAGCCTCCCTGGCCAAAAGCATGTTCCCGGTTATCGGTGCGCAGGGGACAACGACCCTGCGGTTGATTTTCGCCAGCGTAATCATGCTGATACTGCTGCGCCCATGGCGTGCGAAGCTCACCGCGAAATCCTTGCGCACGGTCATTGTCTACGGGATGGCACTCGGCGGCATGAACTTCCTCTTCTATATGTCCCTGCGCACAGTCCCATTGGGAATCGCGGTAGCGCTGGAGTTCACCGGGCCGCTGGCGGTTGCTATTTATGCCTCACGTCGCGCGATCGACTTTTTATGGATCGCACTGGCCGCCATCGGGTTGCTGTTATTGATACCCACGGGAGCCACGACTGCCGGTATCGATCTGGTCGGTGCGGGTTATGCCTTGGGGGCCGGAGTCTGCTGGGCGTTGTACATTCTATTCGGCCAGAAGGCCGGTGCAGACAATGGCGTACAGACTGCTGCACTGGGCGTCATGATTGCCGCACTGTTCGTAGCGCCTATCGGTATTGTGCATGCCGGCGCCGCGCTGCTGACGCCATCGCTGATCCCCATAGCGATCGGCGTCGCCCTGTTGTCCACTGCCCTGCCCTATACGCTGGAAATGGTCGCCCTGACCCGAATGCCAGCCCGGACCTTCGGCACGCTGATGAGTATTGAACCTGCGATCGGTGCCCTGTCAGGTCTGTTGTTCCTCCATGAATACCTCTCACTGTCACAGTGGATGGCTATCATCTGCATCATTCTGGCTTCCGTCGGCGCGACCATGACCATGGGCGGTGCCGCCAAACCTGCGGTTGCCGCGGATTAATACAGGATTTGACGAAGGTCTGGTATTTACCGCGCAATTAGGCCATGTTTAAGCCCGTAACCCAGTGTCAGACATGGATTTTTCACGATAGGGATATAAGAACGCTTCAAGCTAAAGCGAACACGGCCAGACCCGGGCGCAAAGATCCGGGGACGCTATAAGGACAGCAATGAAACGAATTTTGATACTGATCGCCATACTTGCAGTTGCGGGCTGCGCGGCGACTTCGGAAACTCATACCAAACGTGGCAAGAAAGGATTGCATATCAACTGTTCCGGGCTGTCGTCATCCTGGGACAAGTGCTACACCAGCGCAGCCAACTCCTGTGCGCCCAAGGGATACAAGGTCATCGCAAAATCAGGGGATGGCGTGGAAGAACCTGGCGATTATCCGTTTGGTCTCAACCCGGCCGGCTATACCAGCCGCAGCATGATCGTCATCTGCAAGTAGGCCGTCTCTTCAGGTCCGCGGGCCGGCGATCTGACGGCTGATCTCATCGTAACTGGACTTCAGTACCGTGCGCTGGATGTCAGGGGTGGCGAGCATTCGCGCCACAACCAACGCGCCGATGCATTGCGACAGAATCGCCCATGCCAGGCTGTCGCTCTCCAGAATCCGCGCCCAACTCTCTTGTAGCCGACAAATCCAGTTCTCCGCTTGCTGCCGGACCAGCACGTCTGAACGGGCTATTTCGGCGCCCAATGCCGGCAAGGCGCAACCCGACTCCGGGTGTTCGACATGGGACATGCTCAAATAATGCTTCAGGCAACGCTCGAGCCTGTCACGGTCCTGATCCGCCCCCAATCGTTCCAGACTTTGAACCAGCTCACGCTCGACAATTGAAGCGAACAGCTCATCCTTCGACGAAAAGTGGCTGTAGAAAGCCCCACCACTCAAGCCGATCGCCTTCATCAAGGCATCGACACCGACTGTTGCGAAACCCGACTTCTTCGCCGACAACGCACTGCTTTCCAGCAGCTTCTGTTTGGTTTCCAGTTTGTGATTGGCCGAGTAACGCATTGCCTTGCCCTCTGTATTGATCATCTTGACGCCTGCCGAATCGTAGCATAACGTTCGTTTAGTTAACGATCGTTTAGCAAAGAGAGCACCTCATGAATAATAAGAAGGTCGTACTGGTTGTCGGCGCCGGTGATGCTACTGGTGGAGCTATTGCCAAGCGTTTTGCTCAAGAAGGATTTGTCGCCTGTGTCACCCGGCGCAGTGCGGACAAACTCCAGCCATTGGTGGACGCCATCAAAGCCGAGGGCGGTGAAGCCCATGGTTTTGCCTGTGATGCGCGCAAGGAAGAGGACGTGATTGCGCTGGTCGAGCAGATTGAAAGCCAGATCGGCCCCATCGAAGCGTTTGTGTTCAACATCGGCGCCAATGTGCCGTGCAGCATTCTCGAAGAAACCGCTCGCAAGTATTTCAAGATATGGGAAATGGCCTGTTTCTCAGGATTTCTCAATGCCCGTGAAGTGGCCAAGCGCATGGCCAAGCGTCAGCGGGGCACGATTCTGTTTACCGGCGCGACTGCCGGCCTGCGGGGTGCCGCCGGATTTGCAGCATTCGCCGGTGCCAAGCACGGCATTCGCGCACTGGCTCAAAGCATGGCCCGCGAACTGGGGCCGATGAATATTCACGTTGCTCACGTCGTCGTCGACGGCGCTATCGATACCGACTTTATCCGCGACACCTTTCCCGAGAAGTACGCCACCAAGGATCAGGATGGCATCCTCAATCCCGAACACATCGCCGAGAACTACTGGTACCTGCACAGCCAGCCCCGTGACGCCTGGACCTTCGAACTGGACCTGCGCCCCTGGAGCGAACGCTGGTAAGCCCTCCCCAATAACAATAAACAGAGCGCATTGAACATGAGCAAAACCGTTGAGTTCTACTTCGACCTCGGCAGCCCTGCCACCTATCTGGCCTATACCCAACTGCCAAAAATCTGCGAGCAGACAGACAGCCGACTGGTCTACATCCCGATGCTGCTGGGCGGCGTTTTCAAAGCCACCGGCAACGCATCCCCCGCGACCATTCCGGCCAAGGGCCTTTATATGTTTCAGGACCTGGACCGCTACGCCAAACGTTATGGCGTGCCACTGAAGTTCAATCCGCACTTTCCCATTAATACATTGATGCTGATGCGCGCCGTCACTGGCATGCAGTTACGCCATCCCGAACGCTTCCAGGCATTCATCGACTGCCTGTTTAAAGCGCTTTGGGTCGAGGGACGCAGCCTCGATGACCCGGCGACCGTCGCTTCAGTGTTGACGCAGAACGGCTTTGACCCCAACGAAGTGCTGGCCCTGACCGCCGATGAAGACGTCAAGGCAGCGCTCAAGGACAACACCGAGAAAGCGGTGCAACGCGGCGTGTTCGGTGCCCCCAGCATGTTCATCGATAACCAGCTGTTCTTCGGCCAGGATCGACTGGACTTCGTGATTGAAGCCCTGCGTTAAATCTCGATGACCAACCGCCCCTGAGCCGCTCCGCAAAACTGCAGCTCATGGGCGGCCTCGGCGGTTTGCAGAGTGAACGCCCGAGGATCTATCAACGGCTTCAGCTTGCCCGCCTCGATCAAGCGAGCCGCCTCACGAAGAATCTCCCCGTGACGCTCGCGCCCCACGCCGGTGAGTAACGGCAATAACGTAAACACGCCGGAATAGGTTGCGCCACGAAACGAGAGCGGCGCCAAACTGTGCTGCCCCCAACCGAGGCAACTCAACACATGACCGTGATAAACCCGTACAGCCTTGAATGACGCATCCAGGGTCTCACCGCCCACCGTGTCGTAGACGATATCGAAGCCCTCCCCATCCGTGTGTTGCGCTACATATTCCTCGACCGAAGACTGGCGATAGTCGATAAACGTCGCACCAAAGCCTTCGATGATTGCCTGATGCCTGGCAGAACCGGTGGCAAACACCTGGGCACCGAAGGCGCGGGCTATTTGCACCGCGACATGCCCCACACCACCCGCACCGCCATGAATCAGCACCTTCTGCCCCGCACGCACCCGCGCCCGGTCCACTAACCCTTCCCACGCCGTAATCAACACCAACGGCAACCCCGCCGCCTCACGCATACTCAAATTGCCTGGCTTGCGCGCCAGCAGTCTGGCATCGATTGCTGCGTACTCCGCCAACGAACCCTGCGCCCCGCCAATTCCGGTGGCCATGGCATAAACCTCATCGCCCGGCAGCCATCCACTGACCCCCTCCCCCAACGCCTCGATGGTTCCCGCCAGATCAATGCCCAACACCGCCGGCAATGACTGACGCGCGTGGGCGGCCTGGCCCGAACGGATTTTTCCGTCCAGTGGATTTACCCCGCTGGCTTTGATCCGGACCAATACCTGCCCTGCTTCCGGCACCGGCCGTTGAATGGAAGCCAAGCGTAGCGGCGCGTTGGCCGAGTCGACAATCAGAGCGCGCATTTCAAGTGAGTCAGTCATTTCGCATATTTCCGTCAGAGGTGGCTGTGGGATAAATCTTCGGCCAACCGACTCATGCTGATAAGACGCTAAATAGCTATAGTGACCATGCCTATCCGGCATCAATGAGAACTCCCCGTGGACAAACTCAATGCAATGGCGATCTTCGTAAGGGTCGTCGAACGCGGCAGCTTTTCTGCCGTTGCCCGAGAGATGCAGACCAGCCAGCCCACCATCAGCAAAGTGCTCAAGGCACTGGAGACCGGGCTGGGCGGAAAACTGATTGCACGCAGCACCCGCCAGCTTTCCCTGACGGATGAAGGCCAGCGGTACTACAACGAATGTCGACAAATCCTCGCGGCCGTCGATGCGGCCGAGCACAGTTTCCAGTCCGGCAAGGAGCGCATTGCCGGTCACCTGCGCATCGGCTCCTCGGTCAGCTTCGGGCGTTTGCAGATTGCCCCGCGTCTGGCGCAATTCCTTGAGCGCCATCCCGACATAGAAATCGACCTGCAACTGAGTGATCAAAACCAGGACCTGGTCAGCGAAGGACTGGACGTCACCTTCAGAATCGGCGAACTGAATGACAGCGGCCTGATCGCCCGCCACATCGGCACCACCCACCGCGTCACTGTCGCAGCGCCGGCCTACCTCAAAAAACACGGCCAACCGCACACGCCGGCAGAACTGGGCGGGCACAACTGCCTGCAGTTCAATCTGTTGAACAGCCAGAATTTATGGGTTTTCGAGAAAAACAATCAACGCCACGAGGTGCGGATCAAGGGCAATGCGCAAAGCAACAACTCGGAGGCAATCCGCGAGATGGTGTTGGGGGGACTGGGGATTGCGTTGTCGCCGGTGTGGCTGTTCAGCGAAGACTTGAAAGCCGGGCGAGTGACAGCGATTTTGCAGGACTACACCGCGCAGTCACTGCCGATGCATGCTGTGTCCCCGGCGAATCGTCGCCAATCCGCCAGGGTCAAAGCCTTTGTCGACTACATGAGCCAGGCGCTGGAAGCAGCGCCTGAACTCTAGCCGATCAGATAGCAGCGGTTCGAGTGTTCAGCCACTCAAGGGCTGCACCGTCGACCAGCGGGCTCAAGCGTTCGCGCACTTCGGCGTGATACGCGTTGAACCACTGTTTTTCGTCCTGAGTCAGCAACGACGGTTCCAGGCAGCGCGTGTCGATCGGGCACAAGGTCAGGGTTTCGAATTTCAGGAACTCACCGAATTCGCTCTTGCCCGCTTCACGGTTCAACACCAGGTTCTCGATCCGCACGCCCCAGCGACCCGGACGGTAGGTGCCCGGCTCGATGGAAGTGATCATGCCCGGCTGCATCGCGGTTTGCGGCGCAGCAACAGCTTGATAGGCAATCACTTGCGGGCCTTCGTGAACGTTGAGGAAGTAGCCGACGCCGTGCCCGGTGCCGTGACCGTAATCCACGTTTTCCGCCCAGATCGGCGCACGGGCGATGGCGTCCAGCAACGGCGACAAAATGCCCCGAGGGAATTGCGCACGGGACAATGCGATGACGCCTTTGAGCACACGTGTGCAATCGCGCTTCTGCTCATCGGTTGGCGTACCGACCGGCACCATCCGCGTGATGTCGGTGGTGCCGCCCAGGTATTGGCCGCCGGAGTCGATCAGCAACAGACCGTCGCCCTCGATCACCGCGTGCTCTTCTTCGGTCGCGTGGTAATGCGGCATCGCCCCGTTGGCGTTGAACGCGGCAATGGTGTTGAAACTCAGCGACACGTAGTCCGGACGACGCGTGCGCGCTGCGGTCAGGTGTTCGTCGATGGTCAGTTCGGTGATGCGTTCACGGCCCCACGCCGACTCCAGCCAGGCGAAGAATTCGCACAGCGCCGCGCCATCCTGCTCCATGGCCTGACGGATGTGCTCGGCATCGGCCAGGCTTTTCTGCGATTTGGCCAATGTCGTCGGGTTCAGGCCTTCGACCAGTTTCACGCCGCTGTTCAGGTTATCCAGCAAACCGGCGGTGACGCGTGCCGGATCGACTTGCAGGCTCGCGCCGCTCGGCACTGCGCGCAAGGCGTCGGCCACTTCGCTGTAATCGCGCAGGGTCACGCCGTCCTTTTCGAGGATCGCGCGCAGCTCGGTGCTGACTTTGCTCAAGGCCACGAACAGGGTTGCCTGTTGTTGGCTGATCAAGGCGAAAGAGACAAACACAGGGTTGAACGACACATCGCCGCCGCGCAGGTTGAACAGCCAGGCGATGTCGTCGAGGGTGGCAATGAAATGCCAGTCGGCGCCACGCTCTTTCAACACCTCGCGCAGGTTGGCGAGTTTTTCGCCACGGCTGACCGTCGCCTGAGGCGGCAGGTGCTGATAGATCGGCTCGTTCGGCAGTACCGGGCGATCGCTCCAGACTTCGCTCAACAGATCGATGTCGGTGCGCAGACGGGCGCCGCGCTCTTCGAGTTTGCTACCCAACGTACGTGCCGAGGCCACGGCCATCACCGCACCGTCTACCGCGACAACACCACCTTCAGGGGTTTGCTCGGCCAGCCAGTCCAGCGGGCTGGGTTGACCCGGTTGCAGCTTGACCAGTTCGATGCCGCTGCCTTTAAGTTCCTTGGTCGCTTGCTCCCAATAACGGCTGTCGGCCCAGACACCGGCGAAATCCGGCGTGACGATCAGCGTGCCCACCGAGCCATGAAAGCCCGACAGCCATTGCCGTCCTTGCCAGTAGCCCGGCAGGTATTCCGACAGGTGCGGATCGGCCGACGGCACCAGCAGGGCGTGAATGCCCTCCCGGCTCATCAGCTTGCGGGTGTGCGCCAGGCGCTCGGGCACCGATCCATTGATCGAAGGCTGCGTACTCATCATGTCTCCTGCTAATCACTTCATCATTATTGTTGAGTGCCGATCAACGTCGGCACTTAAGGCCTTATTGCCAGAATGCCGGGGCACTGGCGCAGGCCGCTTTAATCAGTTGTGCCGCCTGGTCGATGTCCTGCTCGGTAGTGAAACGCCCCAGGCTCAAGCGAATGGTGCGGCTTGCCGAGCGGGCGTCATGCCCCAGTGCCAGCAGCACATGGGACGGCGCATTGCTCGCGGAATTACAGGCCGAGGTCGCAGAAAACGCAATCGATGCGCTCAACGCCGCGGAGTTGAACTCGCCTTCACTGAAGGTCAGGCTCAAGGTGTGAGGGATGCGCTGGGTCGCGCTGCCATTGAGGCGCACGCCGGGAATGCCCGACAGGTGTTCGAGCAAGCGCTCGCGCAGGCGCGCAATCGTGGCTTTCTCTTCATCGAACAGTTGCGCGGCCAAGGCGAACGCCACGCCCATGGCGGCAATCTGGTGAGTCGCCAGGGTCCCGGAACGCAAGCCACCTTCATGGCCGCCCCCGTGAATCTGCGCCTGCAAACGCTGTTGCGCGCGAGGCCCGACATACAGCGCGCCGATGCCTTTGGGACCGTAGATCTTGTGCGCCGAAAACGACATCAGGTCCACCGGCAATTGCGCCAGGTCGATGGCCACTTTCCCCGCGCCCTGGGCCGCATCGACATGGAACAACGCCTCGCGGGCCCGCACGACCTCGCCGATGGCGGCGATGTCATTGACCGTGCCCAACTCGTTGTTGACCAGCATCAGCGACACCAGAAAGGTGTCCTCGCGCATCGCTTCGCTGACCGCTTGCGGGGTAATCAGACCTTGCGCGTCGGGCACCAGATACGTCACGGCAACACCGGCATCCTGCAATTGCCTTGCGGTGTCGAGAATCGCCTTGTGTTCGATCTGGCTGGTGATGATGTGCCCGCCGGACACCCCGCGAGCCTGGGCCACGCCCTTGAGGGCGAGGTTATTCGATTCGGTGGCGCCGGAGGTCCAGACGATCTGGTCGGCTTGCGCCCCTACCAGCCCGGCGACTTGCTGTCGCGCCTGCTCGACCGATTGCCGGGCCTGTTGGCCGAATGCATGGGAGCTGGACGCAGGATTGCCGAAGTTCCCGGCAAACCCCAGACACTCGACCATGACCTTGATGACCCGCTCGTCCACCGGCGTGGTGGCGGCGTAGTCGAAATACAACGGACGTTTATTCATAAAAGACTCGCAGAGCTTGTTCCGGGATCAGGTGCTGGCAACCCGTGCGCCAGCAATACCTGATCGGATGCGTTAAGAAAGTACGACTTCACTTGAAAGTGCGTAGGAACGCTCCTGAAGTCGAGCTTAACAGGCATCGGGCAACCGGTTGAAGCAATGCGTCAGCTAAAGCTTTCCAGCATCAATGGATACAGCGAAACCACCAGCAACGCGGCCATGCCCCAATTGAACACGCGCAACCAGCGGCGGTCCTTGAGCACGTTGCGCAGCAGCGTGCCGCACGCGGCCCAGACGCCGACGCTCGGCAGGTTGATCAGGGCGAAAACCGCCGCAATCACGATGACGTTGGTGAAATAGCCCTGCATCGGCGTGTAGGTGCTGATGGCACCGATGGCCATGATCCAGGCCTTGGGGTTGACCCACTGGAATGCGGCCGCGCCGAGGTAGCTGATCGGTTTGCTTTCACCGTTCTCGCCGTCGGATACCGGACCGGAATGCGCGATTTTCCACGCCAGGTACAACAAATACGCCGCGCCAACGTAGCGCAGCACGGTGTAGAGCAACGGATAGCTTTGAAACACTGCACCCAGACCAAAACCCACCGCCACCACCAGGACGAAGAACCCGCAGGTAATGCCAAGCATGTGGGGGATGGTGCGGTTAAAGCCGAAGTTCACGCCCGATGCCAGCAACATCGTGTTGTTCGGGCCGGGGGTGATCGAGGTAACGAGAGCGAACAGGGCGAAGCCCAGCAGCAGATCGAGCGAGAGCGTCATTGGTGGCAGTCCGTCAGGGTCATTCAGGTATTGACCCTATCGCACGCCTGCCGGGAAACCCATGGACAGTTGGGTGAAACTTCGAGCAGTACAGTCGCTCAGCTTGGGCGACCGTGCAGTTGAACAGTGCGCTCGGCGTTCATTTCGCCTTGTTTGTCGAAGCTGAAGGATTTCTGTGGCTGACCGAGCAATTCAGCTTTTTTCGCGTGGTATTCATCGAAGGACAAACCGCGACGATTCAGCGATTCCAGTGCCAGTTCACGGGTTTCCTCGGCGGTGTAGGGCCGCAATTCCGGGGATACGTGGCTGGCACATCCGGCGAGAACGGAGACGGCGAGCATCAGGAAAGTGGCGAGTAGAGGTTTCATGGTCTGGCGTCCTGGCATCTGGGTTCGGGGCAATGAACACAGGCTACTCGCGCCTTTGGATGGGCAGAAATCAACGCTCTCGATAGTGGGTATTGAAGCCGAATTACCACACCTTGTAGGAGCCGGCTTGCCGGCGATGAGGACCTTGGACCTTGCGGTGTTTTTGCGGCCGCCATCGCCGGCAAGCCGGCTCCTACAAGGGACGTGCATATTTCTTAATGATCTATAAATATCTTGCAATGATCTTTTGAGGAATAACAAACAGCCTTTATAACAACCCCATCGCCTTACACAACTGTTGCCCACGCAACTGTTTGCCAGGCAACAGTCATTCAACAAACAGTCCTTAAAATCGAACAGCACGTAGTCATCAATACGCTGCAAGCCACGTAAATCGTGGGCTCGAAGGATTGGTACAGCTCTTGCTCAAGCCCTGTGACTACTCACTACTCACTGCTCGCTGAGCAACTGTTTAAAAAGGAACTGATCATGTCGCGTCCATTGAAAGTCGTTGCCCTCTCCGGCGGTACCTGGCGTCCGTCCCGCACGTTGGTGCTGACCCAAGCGCTGTTGGCCGAACTGGCCGGGCAATTGCCGATCGAGAGCAAGCTGATCGAACTGGGCGACATCGCCCGGCCACTGGGCGCGGCCCTGTCGCGCCAGGAACTGAGCGCCGACATCGAAGCCGAGCTGCAAGCCATCGAAAACGCTGACCTGCTGATCGTCGCCGCGCCGGTTTATCGCGGCTCCTATCCGGGCCTGCTTAAACACCTCTTCGACCTGATCGACTTGAACGCGCTGATCAATACGCCGGTGCTGCTCGCCGCCACCGGTGGCAGCGAACGGCATGCACTGGTGCTCGATCACCAGTTGCGCCCGCTGTTCAGTTTCTTCCAGGCGCTGACCCTGCCGATCGGCGTCTACGCCACCGAAGCCGATTTTGCCAATTACCAAATAACCAGTGAGCCCTTGAAGGCCCGCATTCGCCTTGCTGCAGAACGCGCCGCGCCGTTGTTCGGCGTGCACCCCAAAAATCTGCTGAAAATCGCTTAAGGATCTTTTCATGGATGTTTTCTGGTTTCTGCCGACCCACGGCGATGGCCATTACCTGGGCACCACCCAGGGCGCTCGCCCGGTGACGCTCAACTATCTGAAACAAGTGGCGCAGGCCGCCGACAGCCTCGGCTACCACGGCGTGCTGATTCCCACCGGGCGTTCCTGCGAGGATTCCTGGGTCATCGCTTCGGCGCTGGTGCCGTTGACCGAACGCCTGCGTTATCTGGTGGCGATTCGTCCGGGGATTATTTCGCCGACGGTCTCGGCGCGTATGGCCGCGACACTGGATCGTCTGTCCAACGGCCGCTTGCTGATCAACGTGGTGACCGGTGGCGACCCGGACGAAAACCGTGGCGACGGGATCTTCCTCGATCACAGCGAGCGTTATGAAGTCACCGACGAATTCCTGCAGATCTGGCGTCGCGTGCTGCAAGGCGAAGCGGTGGACTTCGAAGGCAAACACCTGCAAGTGCAAAACGCCAAGGCCCTTTATCCGCCGGTGCAGAAACCCTATCCACCGTTGTACTTCGGTGGTTCCTCTGAAGCCGCCCATGAACTCGCCGCCGAGCAGGTCGATGTCTATCTGACCTGGGGCGAACCACCGGCCGCCGTCGCGGAAAAACTCGCTGATGTGCGTGAGCGCGCAGCACGCAACGGGCGCACGGTGAAGTTCGGGATTCGCTTGCACGTGATCGTTCGCGAGACGGCCGAAGAGGCGTGGAAAGCCGCCGACAAACTGATCGAACACATCAGCGACGAGACCATCGCTGCCGCGCAAAAGTCGTTCTCGCGTTTTGACTCCGAAGGCCAGCGGCGCATGGCGGCGTTGCATGACGGACGTCGCGACAACCTGGAAATCGCCCCCAACCTGTGGGCCGGTGTTGGCTTGGTGCGCGGCGGTGCCGGCACGGCGCTGGTGGGTGACCCGCAGCAAGTGGCGGCGCGGATCAAGGAATACGCGGACCTGGGGATCGAGAGCTTTATCTTTTCCGGTTATCCGCACCTTGAAGAGGCGTATCGCTTTGCCGAGCTGGTGTTCCCGCTGTTGCCTGAACCGTACGCAAGCCTGGCGGGGCGTGGCGTGACCAACCTCACCGGGCCGTTTGGCGAAATGATCGCCAATGATGTGCTGCCCGCCAAAGCCACGGCCTGACCCACCTACTACCTGTAGGAGCGAGGCTTGCCCGCGAAGAAAGCGCTGCGGTCTATCCGATGCATCGCGTCATCGTTCTTCGCGGGCAAGCCTCGCTCCTACAGGGAATCGGTGTTGAATTTATTGAGGACCCCCCGCGTGACTGCCAAGCCGCTAAGCGCCCTGTTATCCCCCCTGCAAACCGCCCGCCAGTTGGCCGCCGAGTTTGCCTTGACCGCGGTCGAGCGCGACGAACGTGGCGGTACGCCGAAAGCCGAGCGTGACGCCCTGCGCCAAAGCGGTCTGCTCGCGTTGAGCATTCCCACCCAGTACGGCGGCCTCGGCGCCAGCTGGAGTGAAACCCTGACCATCGTGCGCGAGTTCGCCAAGGTCGACAGTTCGATTGCCCACGTCTTCGGTTTTCATCACCTGATGCTCGCCACCGTGCGCCTGTTCGCCCGACCCGAGCAGTGGCAGCCGTGGTTCGAACAGACCGCGCGCAAGAACTGGTTCTGGGGCAATGCCCTCAATCCGCTGGACACCCGCACCGTGGTGAAAAAACTCGGTGGCTGGCGCGAGTTTTCCGGCAAGAAAAGTTTCTGCTCCGGCGCCAGCGATTCGGAAATGCTGATCGCCTCGGCAGTGGATGAAAGCGCCGGCGGCAAGCTGTTGATCGCGGCCATCCCCAGCGGCCGCAGCGGCATCACCCTGCACAACGACTGGAACAACATGGGCCAGCGCCAGACCGACAGCGGCAGCGCTTCGTTCGAACGGGTGCGGGTCGAAGAGTCGGAATTGCTGCTCGACCCGGGTCCGCTGAGCACACCGTTCGCCTGCCTGCGGCCATTGATCGCGCAGCTTACTTTTACGCACATGTTCCTCGGCATCGCCGAAGGTGCCTTTGAAGAGGCGCGGCAATACACCCTCACCGAAACCCGCCCGTGGCATAAATCCAGCGCTCAGGATGTGCGTCAGGACCCGTACGTGCTCGGCCATTACGGCGAATTCTGGGTCGCGCTCGAAGGCGTTCGTTTGCTGGTGGAACGCGCCGCCGACCTGCTCGACAAGGCCTGGGCGAAAGGCCCGAACCTCAGCGCCGAAGAACGTGGACACCTCGCCACCGCAATCGCCACGGCCAAGGTCGCCGCCACGCGCAACGGCCTCGAACTCTGTAGCCGGCTGTTCGAAGTGACCGGCGCGCGCTCGACTCACGCCTCGCTGCGCCTGGACCGTCACTGGCGCAACCTGCGTACGCAAACCCTGCACGACCCGGTGGATTACAAACTCCATGAACTGGGCGACTGGGCGTTGAACCAGTCCCTGCCGATTCCGACTTTCTATTCATAGCCTTCTCATGGAGCCTGCCCCATGCAACTGCTGACCTTACCGCCCTCGCCCGCCCTGGCCACGTCGATCCGCGCCACCGCGCAAGTATTCGAAGACCCGAAATCCCAGGCCTTGCTCGCGCATTTGCAACAGGTCGCGCCGAGTGAAGCCAGCGTGCTGATCATCGGCGAAACCGGCACCGGCAAGGAGCTGGTGGCGCGGCATATCCACAACCTCAGCGCCCGGCGCAACCGCCCGTTTGTGGCCGTCAACTGCGGCGCGTTCTCCGAATCCCTGGTCGAGGCCGAGTTGTTCGGCCACGAAAAAGGCGCGTTCACCGGAGCCTTGAGCGCCAAGGCCGGCTGGTTCGAAGAGGCCGACGGCGGCACCTTGTTCCTCGATGAAATCGGTGATCTGCCGATGGCGATTCAGGTGAAGTTGCTGCGGGTGTTGCAGGAGCGCGAAGTGGTGCGCCTGGGCTCGCGCAAAAGCATTCCGATCAACGTGCGCGTACTGGCGGCAACCAACGTACAACTGGAAAAAGCCATCAACGCCGGGCATTTCCGCGAGGACCTGTATTACCGCCTCGACGTGGTCAGCCTGGAACTGAGCCCGCTGCGTGATCGCCCCGGGGACATCCTGCCGCTGACCCGTCACTTCGTCGAAGCCTACAGTCAGCGCCTCGGCTACGGCACCATCACCATCAGCAAGGAAGCCGAACTGAAACTGCGCAGTTACAGTTGGCCGGGCAACATCCGCGAACTGGAAAACGTCATTCACCACACCTTGCTGATCTGCCGTAACGGCGTGATCGAGCGCGATGACCTGCGCCTGTCGAACATGCGCATCGAGCGTCAGGACGACTATCACAGCCAGCTCGACGATTCACCGGAAGCCTTGCTCGACCGCGCGTTTCAAAAGCTGTTCGAAGAACAGGCCGGCGCGCTGCACGAGAAAGTCGAGGACGCCTTGCTGCGCGCGGCTTACCGTTTCAGCCATTACAACCAGGTGCACACCGCCGCACTGCTGGGCTTGAGCCGCAACGTCACACGCACGCGCCTGATCAAGATCGGCGAACTGGCGGTGAACAAGCGCCGGCCCACGGAAAACGTGCAGGGCGAGCGCTTGATGCAGCTGTCGATTTAGCCCACTAAATTGCAATGCAGCGCGTTGTCGTGGCTGCGTTCCAGGCTGTGCAGCACCTGGAACGAGCCGAACGTCACGGTTTTCGCCTGATGGGCGCGGATCAATTGCCAGAAATCCTGCTCGCCGCTTTCAAAACCCTGAAACGCGGCTTCCCCCGCCTCCCGCGATTGCCATTGCAGGTAATTGAGCACCCGCCGGCCATCGTCGCTGGCCTGGATGCTCGCACTGAGAAAACCGCTGTAACGCTGAGCCAGGCGTTCGGTCTGTAACGACAGCGCCGACACCAGGGCGGGCTGTTGATGGGGTTCGATCTCGAATTCGATCAATTGGGTGAAGCTGCGATTTTTCTCTGGCGCTTGCATGAAGAGTCCCCACTGACGTGTAAGCCGGATCTTGCGATCCGAAGGCCTGCAGGGTAAAACCTCGAGTTAACTAGAGGTCAAGGGACATTTTTCACATGATCACCTCGCAACAACTGCATAAAGAGCTCACCGTCGGCCAGGTCGCCGCCCGCAGCGGCGTGGCGGTCACGGCGCTGCATTTTTATGAATCCCGGGGTTTGATCAAAAGCACGCGCAATCAGGGCAACCAGCGGCGCTATCCGCGTGAAGTGTTGCGGCGGGTGGCGTTGATCAAAGTGGCGCAGCGCTTGGGGATTCCGCTAGCGGAGATTGGCGAGGCGTTGAAAACCCTGCCGGATAACCGCGCGCCGACGGCGGCGGACTGGAAGGTGTTGTCGGCGCAATGGCGCCGGGAGCTGGATGAGCGAATCAATCAGCTGACCTTGCTGCGGGATACGCTCAACGGCTGTATTGGCTGTGGGTGTTTGTCGATGGAGGCGTGTCCGTTGCGTAATTTTGGTGATGTGTTGGGGGATCGGGGGCCGGGGGCGCAGCTGTTGGAATCAGGGGTTGATCCGGAATAGGCGGCGCGCCATTCGCGGGCAAGCCTCGCTCCTACAAAAGCACCACCGTACCTGTAGGAGCGAGGCTTGCCCGCGAAGGCGTCCTCAAGAATGGCTGGAGATCAGAAGCCCGGAGCAATCTGCCCTTTGTAGCGGGTCAAGATGAACTGCCGCACTTCATCGGAATTCAACGCTTTGGCCAGTTTCTGCAAACCCGGGTCGTTGATGTTGTCCGGGCGGGCCACCAGGAATTCGATGTACAGGCTCTTGCCCTTCTCGACGATCAACGCGCTGTTGGTGTCGATCCCCGCTTCCAGAGCGTAGTTGGCGAACACAAACGCCAGGTCCACCTGACTCACCGAACGCGCCAGCAACGCACCTTCCAGTTCACGAATCTTCAAATGCTTCGGGTTTTCGGCGATGTCGCGCTGAGTCGCCAGGGTGTTGCTCGGGTCCTTGAGTTTGATCAGCCCGGCCTCGTGCAGCAGCACCAGTGCGCGGCCAGTGTTCACCGGGTCGTTGGGGATGGAAACCGTGGCGCCATCCTTCAGTTCGGCGATGTTTTTGATCTTGGTCGAATAGGCCCCGAACGGTTCGATGTGCACACCGACCACCGGCACCAGATCGGTGTGACGGGTCTTGTTGTAGTCATCGAGAAACGGCCGGTACTGGTAATAGTTGGCGTCGAGGTTCTTCAGGGCAAGCTGCTGGTTGGGCTGGATGAAGTCAGTGAAGACCTTGATGTCCAGGTCCACGCCTTCCTTGGCCAGGGTGGGTTTGACGAACTCGAGGATCTCCGCGTGCGGCACCGGCGTGGCGCCGACGGTGAGTTTTTCGTTGGCGTGAACGCTCAACGACACAAGGGCAGCCAGAATGGCCAGGGTCTTTTTCATGTTGTGCTCCTAGGCAGATTGAGTGGCCGTCGTGGGGCGGACGTGAGGCCTGAGTTTTTTTGTTGAGTCGAATGTTTATCGTCGGCTGTAGCGCGCCACCAATCGGTCGCCGGTCATTTGCAGGGCCTGGACCAGGATCAGCAAAAGCACCACGGTGACCACCATCACGTCGGTCTGGAATCGCTGGTAGCCGTAGCGGATCGCCAGGTCGCCCAAGCCTCCGCCGCCAATCACCCCGGCCATCGCCGTGTAATCCACCAGCACGATTGCGGTGACAGTGACCGCCGCCAGCAACCCGCCGCGAGCCTCGGGCAACAAGGTGTGGCGGATGATTTGCCAGGTGGTGCCGCCCATGGCCTGGGTCGCTTCCACGACGCCGCGATCAACCTCGCGCAAAGCGGTTTCCACCAGCCGCGCGAAGAACGGCGTGCAGCCAACCACCAGCGGCGGAATGGTCCCCGGCACGCCCAGCGAAGTGCCGACCAGCAGCGTTGTCAGCGGAATCAACACAATCAGCAAAATGATGAACGGCAGCGAACGCAGCATGTTCACGATCACCGACAACACCCGGTAAACGCCGATGGCTTCGTGCAACTGGCGTTTACCGGTGAGGAACAGCACTACCCCCAGCGGCAACCCCAGCAGTACGGTGAAACCGAGGGCGGCACCGAGCATGCTCAAGGTGTCGAGACAGGCCTGGCCGATGTCGGCCCAGTAAATGTTTTTGAACCATTCGGCCATGATCAGGACCAGTCGTGGCGCGGCGGTTTAACGCCGTTGAGCAGCCAGTTGCCGACCACGTGGTATTTCCAGCGCACCGGGTCATGCAGGGTATGCACCCGTGCATTGCGCCAGTGCCGGTCGAAGTTGTGCTTCTTCAGGGTCGAACGGGTGCCACCGAGTTCGAACAGTTTGTTGGTGGCTTCGATGGCGATTTCGGTGGTCAGCACTTTGGCTTTGGCCACCGCGAGGGACGCTCGGGCGACGTTGTCTTCGTCGGGTGCCGGGCGCGCCGCATCCAGCGCCCAACCGGCACGTTCCAGCAAGGCTTCGGCAGCTTCCAGGCGAATCTCCAGGCCACCAACCTGAATAATGGTCAGCGGATCTTCACTGGCTTTTTCCACACCTGCATCGATCCACGGCCGGGCGAATTGCTGAACGAAGGCGATGGTGTCACGCAGCGCTGCGCGGGCGATGCCGGCGTCGATGGCGGCGGTGGTCAATTGCGCGAACGGGCCGGCCAGGGTCGGGCTTTCATAGGAACGATACGTCGGGAACACGTTGAACGCCGGGACGTGCAGGTCCTCGGCCAGCACCGTGCCGCTGGACGTGGTGCGCTGACCGATGCTGTCCCAGTCGTCGACGATCACCAGCCCTGGGGTGCCGCGTTCGACGAAGGACAACTGGCCCTTCTGCTCTTCATCCAGCGCCAGCACCGCCAGCCAGTGGGCGTAAAGTGAACCGGTGCAATAACCCTTGCGACCGTTGATCACATGCCCGTCGCCATAACGGCGAATGGTCGCCTGAATGTCCTGCACGTTTTTGCCGCCGGTTTCCGACAACGCATTGGCAAAGCGATGACCTTGCAGCGCCAGGCCGAAAAAATGTGCCTGCTGCTCGGGCGTGCCTTGCAGGCGGATATCTTCCAGCAGGCAATAGTGGTTTTGCGGGATCTGCCCCAGGGACGGATCGGCCGCCGAGATGATCGCGATGACCTGCGCCAGCACCGCGTAGGACACCTGCGCGCCACCAAACTCCTTTGGCACGCTGATGCCCCACAAGCCACTGTTGGAATACAGGTCGACGATTTCGGCGGGCACCTGGCGTGTACGGTCGCGCTCGGCGTCCTGCTCCAGCAAGACCGCGGCGACGCGCTCGGCCACACGCAAGGCTTCGGCTTCATCGGCGATCCGATGGGCGGCCGGCGGGTTGATCGGATAAACGGCAGATTCAGGCATACAAGTCTCTCGGCAACAGTGTTTACCGGAGGACATTGCAGCTTCTGTGCCTGACCGCCCGGGCCCGTGTTTTCGGGCAGTTTCGGGGGTTTTCAACGGTTATTCAGTGAGAAACCCGAGCATTCTGCTGCTTCACTGTTTATGGCCGAACAGTGGCGCTGCTGCTCGTCGGGCACTCGGATGCGTAAAAGGCGCTGGCCTATAGTTATCCGGTCGGAAACCGGCGAAGGACTACCTTCAATTCAACAATAGACAGGGAGAATAGCCATGAGCGTCAAACCCATTCCAGAGGGTTATCACAGCATCACCCCTTATCTGGGCATTCAAAAAGCGGCCGAAGCCATCGAGTTCTACAAGAAAGCTTTCGGCGCGACCGAAGTCATGCGTCTGTCCATGCCCGACGGCAGCATCGGCCACGCCGAACTGCGCATCGGCGACTGCCCGATCATGCTCGGCACGCCGTGCGATCAGGGGCCGTTGAGCAATCCGGACAAGTCACCGTCCGTGGGCTTGCACCTGTATGTGAACGATGTGGACAAGTCCTACAAACAAGCGATTGCGGCGGGCGCCACGGTGGTGTCCGAGGTCAAGGATCAGTTTTACGGCGACCGTTCGGGGACGTTGAAAGATCCGTATGGGCATTTGTGGTTTCTGGCCACGCGCAAGGAAGATTTGACCCAGGCGCAGATTGAGCAGCGGGCCAAGGAGATGTTTCAGCAGGGTTGAGATTTTCTGTGAATATCAGGGCCTCTTCGCGGGCAAGCCTCGCTCCTACAGGTCCGGTTGTGCTTTTGTAGGAGCGAGGCTTGCCCGCGAAGGCGGCCTCCGAGACAACACACTTCATGAACAAGCGCACCACGCTTTGCGCCTTGCCGTAGCCGTCGAACAATTTCAGGATGCAGGCAACTACAACAAGGAGTCATCCCATGTTCGCCGGATTCCTCAAAGACCAGCGCCACGTCAACGGTGTGGACATTGCCTACCGCATCGGCGGCAGCGGGCCGGGCCTGCTGTTGCTGCACGGTCACCCGCAGACCCACGTCATCTGGCACAAGGTTGCCGAACAACTGGCAGCGCACTTCACCGTAGTCGCCGCCGACCTGCGCGGTTACGGCGACAGCGGCAAACCGCTGGCCAACGACCACCACACCAACTACTCCAAACGGGAAATGGCCAAGGACAGCATCGAGCTGATGAAGTCCCTGGGCTTCGAGCAGTTCTCGGTGCTCGCACACGACCGTGGCGCCCGGGTTGCCCATCGCCTGGCGCTGGATCATCCGCAAGCCGTGCAACGCATGGTGTTGCTCGACATCGCACCGACGCTGTCGATGTACACGCAAACCAATGAAGCCTTTGCCCGCGCCTATTGGCACTGGTTCTTCCTGATCCGCCCCGCTCCGTTGCCGGAAACCCTGATCGAGGCCGATCCCGAATCCTATCTGCGCAGCGTGATGGGCAGTCGCAGTGCCGGGCTCAAACCGTTCACCGCCGAGGCCTTTGGCGAATACCTGCGCTGCCTGAAACAGCCGGGCACCGCACGCGGGATCTGCGAGGACTACCGGGCCAGCGCCAGCATCGATCTGGATCATGACCGCGCCGACATCGACGCCGGCCGTCATCTGAACTTGCCGCTGCTGGTGCTGTGGGGTGCCGAAGGCACGGTCGGGCGCTGCTTCGAACCGCTCAAGGAATGGCAACACGTGGCCACCGACGTGCGCGGCAAAGCGCTGCCCGCCGGCCATTACATCGCCGAAGAAGCCCCCGAACTGCTGCTCGCCGAAGTCCTGGCTTTCCTGCGCTGACAGCCGCGCCGTACTGATCTGAATCCACTTTCCGCCGCAGGCCGTCACTGGCCTGCGCGGGATCGTCATGCCCAAAAACCGTCTCGAGATAATAAAAATGACCATCAAGAAACTGCTGGGAACCCTCTACGTGCAGGTGCTCATCGCCATCGCGCTGGGCATTGTGATCGGCCATTTCTGGCCGCAGATCGGCATCGACCTCAAGCCGTTGGGTGACGGTTTCATCAAGCTGATCAAGATGATCATCGGCCCGATCATCTTCTGCACAGTGGTCTCTGGAATCACCAGCATGCACGACGTGAAACAGGTCGGCCGGGTCGGTGGCAAGGCGCTGCTGTACTTCGAAATCGTCTCCAGCCTTGCGCTGTTGATCGGCCTGCTGGCGGCGCATGCGCTGCATCCGGGCGCGGGGTTCAACATTGATGTAAAGACGCTGGATTCGTCGGCGATTGCCGGTTTTGTCGGTCAGGCCGAACACGGCGAAGGCATCACCGGTTTTTTGCTGCACGTGATTCCGACGACTTTTTTTGATGCCTTCTCCAAGGGTGAAATCCTGCCCGTGCTGTTCGTCTCGGTGCTGTTCGGCATTGCGCTGGTGATGGTCGGTGAAAAGGGCCGGCCACTGGTGAACGTGATCAATCAGGCCAGCGAAGTGTTCTTCCGCATCGTCGGCATCATCAGCCGCGTCGCGCCGATCGGGGCGTTTGGCGCGATTGCGTTCACCATCGGCAAGTACGGACTCGGCTCGTTGCTGCCGCTGTTGAAGCTGATTGGCACGTTCTACCTGACCGCGCTGATTTTCATTGCGTGCGTGCTCGGCAGCATTGCCCGTTATGCCGGCTTCAGCATTTTCAAACTGCTGGCGTACATCAAGGCAGAACTGTTGATCGTACTGGGCACCAGCTCTTCGGAATCGGCGCTGCCGCAGTTGATCCAGAAACTCGAAAGCCTGGGCGCCTCCAAAGGCGTGGTGGGGATTGTCGTGCCGACCGGCTACACCTTCAACCTGGACGGCACCAACATTTACATGACGCTGGCGGTGCTGTTTTTGGCCCAGGCGACCAACATTGACTTGAGCCTGGAGCAGCAACTGACCTTGCTGGCCGTGGCGATGCTCACCTCCAAAGGCGCGGGCGCGGTGGTCGGTGCGGGGTTCGTGGCGCTGGCGGCGAGCCTGGCCGTAGTGCCGACCGTGCCGGTGGCGGCGATGGTGCTGATCCTCGGTGTCGACCGTTTCATGGCCGAATGCCGATCCCTGACCAACATCATCGGCAACGCCGTTGCAGCGCTGGTGGTGGCCGCCTGGGAAGGTGAACTGGACCGCAGCAAGATGGCGCCGATCGCCCTCAAACGCGGGCGCCACGCTCGGGCGGCAGCGGCGGCGGCCAAGCTGTCTGCTGAGTAAGTCGGCGTTCACACCGATGCTATGCTGGCGGCTCATGCCGCCAGTGCCCGTTCTGTCATGACCACCAAGAAAGACACCGTGCCCCTGCCCGAAGACCTGCGTGTATTACTTACCGTCATTCGTAAAAGCGGTTTCGCCGCCGCAGCGGATGAACTGGGCCTGTCGCCCGCCTACGTCAGCAAACGTATCCAGATTCTCGAAACCACCCTCGGCACGCGCCTGCTGCACCGCACCAGCCGCCGCATCGCCCTGACAGAGGACGGTGAGCGCGTGCAGCGCTGGGCGTTGCGGATTCTCGATGATTTCCAGCAACTGCACGACGAACTCTCCGACGCCCACGACAGCCCTCGCGGGCGTCTGCATTTGTGCAGCAGTTTTGGCTTCGGGCGCAATCACGTGGCGCCGGCCCTGTCACTGCTGGCCGAACGTTACCCGGACCTGGAGATTCGCCTCGACCTGTTTGATCGGGTGGTGGACATCGTCAACGAAGGGTTCGACCTGGAGATCCGTGTCGGCGATGACATCCCCGGCCAGCACATCGGCCGGCGACTGGTGAGCAATCGGCGGGTGTTGTGCGCGGCGCCCGGTTATCTGCAACGTCACGGCACGCCGCAGACGCTGGGCGATCTGGAGCAGCATCATTGCCTGGTGATCAAGGAGCGGGACAACGCCTTCGGCATCTGGAACCTGGAGCACGACGGGGCCCAGGAAAGTGTGCGGGTCAGCGGACCGTTGTCGTCCAATAATGGCGAGATTGTCTTGCAGTGGGCACTGGATGGGCGCGGGGTGTTGTTGCGGTCACTGTGGGATGTGAAGCCGTTGCTGGAGCAGGGGCGATTGGTGCAGGTGCTGCCCGGATACACCCAGAGCGCCAACGTATGGGCGGTGTACCCGACGCGGCTGGCGTACTCGGGGAAGTTGCGCGCGTGTGTGGAGTTTTTGCAGGAGCATTTCAAAGGGTTGTCGGTTTGATTTGCGGTGTATGGGCGGGCCTCTTCGCGGGCAAGCCTCGCTCCTACAAAGTTCGCGCTGACCTGTAGGAGCGAGGCTTGCCCGCGAAGGCGATTTCAGCTTAGCCAGGGGTTGGCGGTCAGGTGTTGGTGTTCGAAGGCTTTGATTTGTTCGCTGCGCTGCAAGGTGCTGCCGATGGCGTCGAGGCCCAGCAGCAGCGCGGTTTTGCGCAGGGTGTCGATTTCGAAAGGGATGACCTCCCCTTGAAGACGAATCTGCTGCGTTTCCAGATCAACGCTGATCAGCGCCGTCTCTGGCTGACTGACCACTTGCCCGAGCCGCTGCAACACGGGCTCATCCAGCGTAATCAGCAGCACTCCGTTACGCTGGCAGTTGTCGTAAAAAATCCCCGCAAAACTGCTGCCGATCAGCGCACGGATGCCCATCTGCTTTAAACCCCAGACCGCATGTTCGCGGCTCGATCCGCAGCCGAAATTCGGCCCGACCACCATGAAACTCGCGCCCTGCCAGGCCGGTTGATTGAGCACGAACTCAGGGTTGGGTTGGCCGTCAGGCAAAAAACGCAGATCAAAAAACAACCCCCGATCCAGCCCGGAACGGTCGATGCCCTTGAGAAACTGTTTGGGCATGATCACATCGGTGTCGATGTTGGCCGCGAGCATTGGCGCGGCTTTACCGCTGACTTGAGTGAAGGGTTGCAGGCTCATGCGCGGGCTCCAAAGTGACGGATGTCGGTCAAGCGGCCAGTGATCGCCGCCGCAGCGACCATCGCCGGGCTCATCAGGTGCGTACGGGCACCGGCGCCCTGGCGGCCTTCGAAATTGCGGTTGGTGCTGGAGGCGCAGCGGTCACCCGGCGCCAGCACGTCGTCGTTCATCGCCAGGCACATCGAGCACCCGGACTGGCGCCACTCGAAACCGGCGTCGATAAAAATCGCCGCCAGGCCTTCGGCTTCGGCTTGATCGCGCACTTCGGTGGAGCCCGGCACGATCATCGCCCGCACGTGTTCGGCGACGTGTTTGCCGCGCACCACGCTGGCGGCGTCGCGCAGGTCTTCGATACGGGCGTTGGTGCAGGAGCCGATAAACGCGTGGCTGATGACGATGTCGCTCAGCGGCATGCCCGCTTCGAGGCCCATGTAAGTCAGGGCGCGGCGCATGTCCTGGCGCAGGATCAGGTCGCTGATGTCTTGCGGGTCCGGCACGCGGGCGCCGATCGGCGAGGCCTGATCCGGGCTGGTGCCCCAGGTGACCATCGGCTCCAGCGCGCTGGCGTCCAGCGACACTTCACGGTCGAACAGTGCGTCGGCATCGCTGTGCAAGGCGCGCCATGTCTGCACCGCTTGCTCCCACAGCGCACCTTTGGGCGCGCGGGGTTTGTCCTTGAGGTAGACGAACACTTTGTCGTCCGGCGCCATGAACGCACCCCGCGCGCCCGCCTCCACCGCCATGTTGCAGATGGTCATGCGCGCTTCGACGCTCAGTGCATCGATGGTCGAACCGCGAAACTCGATGGCGTAGCCCGTGGCCCCGGACGCGCCGATCCGGCCGATCAGCGCCATGATCACGTCCTTGGACGTCAGCCCCGGCGCCAGCTCACCGTCCACCGTCACGCGCAGGGTTTTCAAGCGTTTGTAGACCAGGGTCTGAGACGCCAGCAGGTGTTCGATCTCCGACGTGCCGATGCCGAAACCGAATGCGCCGAGGGCGCCATAGGTGGTGGTGTGGCTGTCGCCTGCGGCAATCACCATGCCCGGCAGGATGAACCCCTGCTCCGGGGCGATGACGTGCTCGATACCCTGGCGTTTGTCGAGGATGTCGAGCAATTCGATGCCGAAGTCCCGGCAGTTTTCCGCCAGGTACGACACCTGCCGCGCACCGCCGGCGTCCGGCATCGCCGCAATGCGGTTGGGCGCCGTGGGGTTGACGTGATCGACCACCGCCAGCGCGGTGCCGGGGCGCCAGACCCCGCGCTTGGCTTCGCGCAAACCGCTGAAGGCCTGGGGGCTGGTGTATTCGTTGATGACCTGGCGGTCGATGTACAACAGGACGTGGCCCTGGTCATCGAGGCGACACACCGTGTGGGAATCGATGTGTTTGTCGTAAAGGGTTCTTGCTGAAGTCATGGGGATATTCGCTCAGGCTCGCGGGTTTCAGGCGTCTGCGCCCCATCTTAGGCAGTCGCCCGGCCCCATCAATGGCCGGAGAGTGATCCCTTGGAACATGGTTCGTGTTGAATCAAGGCACACCCGCAACCTGTAGGAGCAAGCTTGCTCGCGATGGCGGTGTATCAGTCGCCATAAGGGTGACAGACACGGCCCCATCGCGAGCAAGCTTGCTCCTACAGGGTTTTGCGTTCGCAGGAATACGAAACATTTACTTTCATATCGAGGTTCGGGATTTCTGATTCTCATTCGTCTTATATAGATGCAGGCGGTTCGCGTAGGCAAAAGCCACGACCGCACTTTTCATGGACCCCACGCTGGGAAGCCCGCAGCAGAGGCCCTCTCATCGATACAAGACCTTAATCATGTCGAAGAAATCCCGCTCAAAACTCTGGTTTCTGGTCCACAGCTGGCTGGCCCTGCCCATCTGGTTTTTTGTGCTGATCGTCTGTGTGACCGGCACGCTGGCGGTGATCAGCCAGGAAATCGTCTGGCTGGCCAACCCGCAAATGCGCGCCAGCCAACCTTCCGATGATGCGCCGCTGTTGAGCTATGACCAGCTCATCGCCGCGATCAAGCAGGCCGAGCCGCAGATCCTGGTCGAAAGCATCAGCCGACCTGACGAAACGCATTTCGCCCTGGACGTGGAAGTGACCTACCCCGACGGCCGTTCGGTGGTGGTCTACGTCAACCCGTACAGCGGCGTGATCCAGGGCACGGCTCCGCAATTCAACTTCAGGGCCTTCACCCGCGCCTTGCACGGTTGGTGGCTGGTGCCGTTCACCAATGGCTACAGCTGGGGCTGGTACCTGGTGTCGTTTCTCAGCCTGCCGCTGCTGGCTTCGCTGATTACCGGGCTGGTGGTCTACAAGAAGTTCTGGAAAGGGTTTCTGCGACCTACCCTGCGCCTGCGTCACGGCGCGCGGATTTTCTGGGGCGACTTTCACCGCCTCAGCGGCATCTGGTCGATCTGGTTCATCGCGGTGATTTCCGTCACCAGCACCTGGTTCCTGATCGAAGCGTTCATGTTCGATAACCAGATTACGATTTCCACCGCCCCGGTGGCGCCGGTGGTCCCGCGTGAGAGCGTGCCCCTCACCGCCGACGGCTCGCCGGCACCGATGATCAGCCTGGAAACGGCAATCCGTGAAGCGAAGGCACGCATTCCCGGCCTCGAAGACAGCTTCATCAGCCTGCCCGCCAATGCCTACAGCTATCTTTCGGTGGGCGGCCGCAGCTGGTATCCGCTGATGTTCCAGACTGCCGAAATCAACCCGTACACCGGCGACGTCGCTGTCACCCGCCTGCTTTCGGACCGCTCGGGGCTGGAACTGGTGACCGAATCGATGCGGCCACTGCACACCGGCGATTTCGGCGGGCTCTGGATCAAGCTGATCTGGTTCTTCTTCGGCCTGCTCCTGAGCATGATGGTCCTCAGCGGCCTGCTGATCTGGACCAAGCGCACTGCGTTGGCCACCGCTAACGCCCTCAAGCGCAGCAACAAACGTCCTCGCGCTGCCGATGCCACTCATGTCACGAGCCACGACATCACGGAGGTCAGCCAATGAGCCTGTTCGCCGCCGAAAAACCGGGGTCCAGACTGAGCCGTTTCTGGCACAAATGGCGCTTCCACATCAACGTTTTGCTGTTGCTGGTGCCGCTGGGTTTCATGCCCAAGTACTTTGCCGATGCCGCGCTGTTTCGCGGGGACACCGGCCTGGGCGAGCGGGAAATCGGTGAAGTTCAGGTCGGGCCGTGGAGCCTGCGCCTGGCGGAACTTCGCAACGAAGCACCGCGGCCCGATGGCCCGGCCGGTTACATGAAGAGTTTCAACGCGGCGCTGTGCGACAGCTGCCGCGAGCAGGTCAAGGCGACTTACCTGCGCATCGGCAAACCGCGCAGCCTGCGCGCCGCCGGGGTGATTTTCTTCGGCACACCCTACCGCATGGGCGCCATGCTGCCGATCCCGGAAAAGACCAAGGCCGACGCCGAGCTGTGGATCACCATGGAAGGCTGGGACGGCGCGATGCATCAAGCGTCCATCCCGCTGAGCCAGGCATCCCCCGCCACCCTCGAGTGGCTGAACAAACAAGGAGGCAAACCATGAGCAACGCATTTCGCCCTCTCCACGCCGTGTTGCTGGTGCTGTGCGCCGGCTTCAGCGCCAGCGCCCTGGCCCACAACCCGATGTGCGAGTGCAAGGCTATCGACGCCGAGCAGATTCAGTGCACCGGCGGTTTCTCCGACGGCAGCGGTGCACCGGGCGTGACCCTGGATGTGATCGGCTACGACGAAACCATCCTGGTGCCGGGCAAGCTCGGTGCCGATTCCAAATTGACCTTCAAGAAGCCCAGCGCCGAATTTTATGTGCTGTTCGATGCCGGTCCCGGCCACGTCGTCGAGATCGACCAAGCGGACATCCAAGCCCCATGAGTACGCCAACTACCCATGTCGTCCGCCCGGCCGGTGCCGGCCATGAAACCCTGTATGTATTGCTGCTGTGCCTGATGATCCTGGCGGTCGCCGGTTCGGTGGTCGCCTGGCGTCACGAGTCCCAGGAAACCAGCACCGTCAGCAGCCATCAACTGGATGCCCGTCGCGACCTCAGCGCCTCCGAGCAAGGCATCTACGCCGACCTGCGGGTGACGCTGGACGAGATTCACCTGCTGCGTCAGGAACAGCAAACCCTGCCGACACCCGAAGCCCTGGCGGACGAAGGTTTTGCGCCGTTTGCCCAGGACGCCAGTTCCGTCAGCCGTGGCGCTCATGCCTGGCAATTGCTCGACGCCAAGGCGTATTTCGGCCAGAGCCAGTCGTCCGCCGTGGCCGGTTCGTTTCTGATGCGCCTGACTGCCGACGACGATGCGCCAGACATCTGGCTCAACCGTGGCGCCGACCTCAAAACCCCGGCCGACCTCACGGACGCCGCGCTCGAAAGCGCTGGCTGGCAGCAGATCGTCGCGCAATTCGATGCCGGCGTGACCCGCCAGCACCGGCACTGAACCCTCGCCTTCACCCGAGAGAAGACCGCTTTCCCATGCCTATTTCATCTCAACGTTCATTCTTGCGGCCGCTGCTGATCGGCCTGCTTGCCTTGCTGCTGACGCCACTGGCCAGCGCCGATGAAGCCAAGCGCCTGCGCATCGGCATCACCCTGCACCCTTATTACAGCTACGTAGCCAACATCGTCGGCGACAAGGCCGAAGTGGTGCCGCTGATTCCGGCCGGCTTCAACCCGCATGCCTACGAGCCCCGCGCCGAAGACATCAAGCGCATCAGCGGGCTGGACGTGATCGTGCTCAACGGCGTCGGTCATGACGACTTCGCCGACCGCATGATCGCCGCCAGCGAAACGCCGAACGTGGCCGTGATCGAAGCCAACGAAAACGTACCGCTGCTGGCCGCCACCGGTGTTGCCGCGCGCGGTGCCGGCAAAGTCGTTAACCCGCACACTTTCCTGTCGATCAGCGCCTCCATTGCCCAGGTCAATAACATTGCCCGGGAACTCGGCAAGCTCGACCCGGCCAACGCCAAGACCTACACCCAAAACGCCCGCGCCTACGGCAAACGTCTGCGGCAGATGCGCGCCGATGCCCTGGCGAAACTGACCCAGGCGCCGAACGCCGAACTGCGCGTGGCCACGGTTCATGCGGCTTACGATTACCTGCTGCGCGAGTTCGGCCTGGAAGTGACCGCCGTGGTCGAACCGGCGCACGGCATCGAACCGAGCCCGAGCCAGCTGAAAAAGACCATCGATCAACTGCGCGAACTGGACGTGAAAGTGATTTTCTCGGAGATGGATTTCCCGTCCACCTACGTCGAAACCATCCAGCGTGAATCCGGGGTGAAGCTGTACCCGCTGTCGCACATTTCCTATGGCGAATACACCGCCGACAAGTATGAAAAGGAAATGACCGGCAACCTCAACACCGTGGTTCGGGCGATTCAGGAGTCTGGGCAATGACCGCTAAAGAAACACTCAGCGAATCCCCGGTGGGAGCGAGCCTGCTCGCGAAGGCGTCGAGTCAGCCGACATCATCGTTGAATGACACACCGCTATCGCCGGCAAGCCGGCTCCTACAGGGGGCGGGGCCGACGCTGGATTTTGCGGAGGTCAGTTTGACCCTGGGTCGCACGACGATCCTTGATCAGGTCACCTTCCAGGTTCAGCCCGGCAGCGTGCATGCACTGGTCGGTCCCAATGGTGGCGGCAAGAGTTCGCTGATCAAGACCCTGCTCGGGCAGATGCCGCATCAGGGTCGCTTGAGCCTGCAATGGCCCGGCGAACCCGGCACCATCGGCTACGTGCCGCAAGCGCTGGAGTTTGATCGCGGCTTGCCGATGACCGTCGACGACTTCATGGCCGCGATGTGCCAGCGACGCCCGGCGTTCCTCGGGTTGAGCAAGCATTACGCGGCAGCGATTGGCGAAGCGCTGGAACGGGTCGGCATGCAGGACAAGCGCAAGCGGCGCATGGGCGCCTTGTCCGGAGGCGAGCGTCAGCGCGTGTTGCTCGCACAGGGACTGATCCCGGCGCCGCAATTGCTGGTACTCGATGAGCCGATGTCGGCCCTCGATGAGGCGGGCATTCAGGTGTTCGAACGGTTGCTCGGCGACTGGCGTCAGAGCGGGATCACCGTGCTGTGGATCGAGCATGATCTGGAAGCGGTCGGGCGTCTGGCGGATCGCGTCACCGGGCTCAATCGCCGGGTACTGTTCGATGCCACGCCGAAACAGGCGCTGACCCCGGAACGTTTGCTGACCCTGTTCTCGACCCATCCACGGAGCGCTGTCTGATGAGTTACGAAGCCTTTCGCTTGATGGTTCAGGGCTGGGCGTCTTCGGGTTATCTGCCTGAGGCGCTGGCGTATGGATTTGTGGTCAACGCGCTGCTCGCCGGTTTGCTGATCGGCCCGGTGCTGGGCGGCTTGGGCACGCTGGTGGTGGTCAAGCGCTTCGCGTTTTTCTCCGAAGCGGTGGGTCACGCGGCGCTGACTGGCGTGGCCATCGGCATTCTGCTCGGCGAACCCTACACCGGGCCCTATGGCAGCTTGTTCGGTTACTGCCTGTTATTCGGCATTTTGCTCAACTACCTGCGCAACCGTACGGGCCTGGCGCCAGATACCTTGATCGGTGTGTTCCTGTCGGTGTCGCTGGCACTGGGCGCGAGCCTGCTGTTGATTCTGGCGGGCAAGATCAACGTGCACATCCTGGAGAACGTGCTGTTCGGTTCGGTGCTGACCGTCAACGGCAATGACTTGTTGGTGCTGGCCATCGTTGGTTCGCTGGTGATGGCGCTGGCCTTGCCGCTGTACAACCGCATCATGCTCGCCAGCTTCAACCCGCAACTGGCAGCGGTGCGCGGCGTGGCGGTGAAGACCCTGGATTACCTGTTCGTGATTCTGGTGACGCTGATCACCGTGGCGGCAGTGAAAGTCATCGGGGCGATTCTGGTCGGTGCGCTGTTGGTGATTCCGGCGGCGGCAGCGAGGTTGCTCAGCCAGTCGCTCAAGGGATTCTTCTGGTGCTCGGTACTGATCGCCACGGTCAGCACGCTGTGCGGGATTCTTGCGCCGATTGTGTTCGACCTGCCGATCCCGTCCGGCGCCGCGATCATTCTGGTGGCCGGTATCGCCTTCGCCCTCGCCGCCATTGCGCGCGGCGTCGTCCCAAGCCTGAAAGGGAACCTCGGATAAATGTCATTTTCTCTGCGTCAACTGACCCTGGCCGTCGCCCTGTGCGGGCTGGTCAATACCTCGTTTGCGGCGGACAGCGCCAAACCGTTGCATGTGCTGGCGTCCTTGCCGATCACTTATGGTCTGGGCGAAGTATTGCTCAAGGGCACCAACGTCAACCTTGAACGCGCGGCACCGGCGAACCTGCCTGGCAGCCGTCAGACGGCTTACTTCACCGGGCGCGGTGCGCCGGCATTGGCGAAACTGGCGACTGACGCCGATGCGGTGATTGGTCTTCGTTCGTTGTGGGCGGATGATCCGCTGTACCCGATCGCCCGGCGCAGCAATGTTCGCATCGTCGAAGTCGACGCCGCGCGCCCGGTGGACGGCGCCCTGCCCGGCATTGCCGTACAGCCCGGCAACAAGGTCGATGGCTTGAACAGTCAGCCGTGGTTTTCCAGCAACAACATGGGGCGCATGGCGGATGTGATGGCGGCGGACCTGGTGCGCCTTGCTCCTGCTGCAAAGCCTGTGATCGAGGCCAACCTTGCGACATTGAAACAGCGCTTGCTCAAGTTCAGCGCCGACAGCGAAGCGCGGCTGGCCAGTGCTGACAATCTGAGCGTGATGAGCCTAAGCGATCACTTTGGTTACCTGATTGGCGGGCTCAATCTGGAACTGATCGGTCTCGATGCGCGGCCTGACGCCGAGTGGACACCGGAGGCGCTGAAGCAATTGGGCGCGACGCTCAAGGACAATGACGTGGCGGTGGTGTTGCATCATCGGCAGCCGTCGGACGCGGTGAAAGCGGTGATTGCCGAGGCCGGGAGCCGGTTGGTCGTTTTGAGTGTGGACGCGGCGGACCCGGTGGCTGAGCTGGAGGGGAATGTGGATTTGGTGATCAAGGGGTTGAGTGGGGTTTAGCGTCGGCTGGACCGCATGATCATTCTCTACGGTGGGCGTTACACAAATCCCCTGTAGGAGCTGGCTTGCTAGCGATGGAGGCCTGATAGCCGACCATTTTCGTTCAGGTGTACATATCCATTGCTGCGGTTACGGCCACTATTGGTTTCGCTCTTACAGCGAGTCACTTGGAAGAGCCCCAAGTAACCAAGGGCTCTTGCCCCTTTCGTTCGGTGGCTCGCTAAGGCTCGCCATGCCCTCGCTCCGGTCCTGCTCCGTGGGCCCGCCGCCATCGGCCATCCATGGCCGGGGGCGGCTAACCCGGCATCCATGCCGGGTTGCCCACTACGCAGAACCTCCACTCGGCCTCTCGAGGGGGCGCTCAGATCAAAAGCGGAAGGCGAGCTAACGCTCGGCCTGATGAGTGGTGAAAATCAAAAGCGTATGGGATTCCCTGTAGGAGCCGGCTTGCCGGCGAAAAACGCCCAGACACCGCGTTCATTCAGACACCCCGCGTTATCGTTGACGTCCATCGCCGGCAAGCCAGCTCCTACAATTTTGAATCGTGTGAACCCAATCCCCGTGTAGGAGCCGGCTTGCTGGCGATGGCGTCCGTTCAGTCAACAAACAGGTGTCTGACCCACCGCTATCGCCAGCAAGCCGGCTCCTACAGGGGGATGCGTACGATCAAAGAGACAGGTCGGCTGACAGGCCGCCTCGCTTTGGCTTTTGATTTTGCTTTGGCTTTTGATTTTGCTTTGGCTTTTGATCTGCCCCGTCGGGAGGCCGAGTGGAGGTTCTGCGCAGTGGGCACCGCGGCAAGGATGCCGCGGTAGCCGCCCCCGGCCAGGGATGGCCGATGGCGGCGGGCCCACGGAGCAGGACCGGAGCGAGGGAACCCTGAGCCTAGGCGAAGGGCCGTACGTCAGGGGCAAAGCCTTTTGGTTCCTTTTTGGCGTTTGAAAAAGGGACTCGCCGTAAGGGCGAAACCATCAGCGGCCGTTACCGCAGGAATGGATTTGTACTCCATCAAAAAACTCGTCAGCTGAAACACAGCCATCGCCAGCAAGCTGGCTCCTACAGGTTCCGCGCTCGACGCCACAACATGCAGACGCAAAAAAGCCCGCTGACCTTCTCGGTCCAGCGGGCTTCTCTTTGCGCGAAGACGTCAGTGAGCCACAGCCGCCTGCTCTTCCATCTTCTTGCGCAAACTCAGCGGACGCATATCGGTCCAGGTTTCTTCGATGTAAGCCAGGCATTCCTTTTTCAAGCCACTCTTGCCCACGGTGCGCCAGCCCTCCGGCACGGCCTTGTAGTCGGGCCAGATCGAGTACTGCTCTTCGTGGTTGACCACGACCTGAAAGAGGATGTCCTCGCGGTCGAATACTGACGTCATGGTGTCTCTCCATCGCTGTAAGGGTGGGCTGCACTGCGTGCGCAGCCGTTATGTAGAAAGAACGTTGCGGGGCCCGGAAAATTTAGAGGCTGGCAGTGGCAGCAGCCATCGCCCGGCCAAAAATCTCCGCCACCCGATCGATTTCCGCAGCGCTAATCACCAGCGGCGGCAGGAAGCGCACCACGCCGCCATGCCGACCGCCCAGCTCAAGAATCAACCCACGCTTGAGGCATTCACGCTGCACCAGCGGCGCCAGTCGAGCGAAGATCGGAGGATGACCTTGCACATCCGGCACGCCGGCCGGGTCAACCAGTTCGACGCCAAGCATCAAGCCACGACCGCGAATATCGCCCAGTTGCGGGAAGTCCCGCTGAAGAATGCGCAAGTGTTCGCTCAAGCGCTCGCCCATGGCCGCAGCGTGTTCGCAAACCTTGTGTTCAGCCAGATAACGCATCACCGCAGAGCCCGCCGCCATGGCCATTTGGTTACCACGGAAGGTCCCGGCATGCGCGCCCGGCAACCAGGTGTCGAGCCAGTCGCGATACACCACCACCGCCAGCGGCAAGCTGCCGCCGATGGCCTTGGACATCACCACCACGTCCGGAATGATCCCGGCGTGCTCGAAGGCAAACATCTTGCCGGTGCGGGCGAAACCGCTCTGGATTTCATCGACGATCAACGCCACACCCGCCTTTTCGGTGATGCGACGCAGACCGCGCAACCAATCGAGATCGGCCGGGATCACCCCGCCCTCGCCCTGAACAGCCTCGACAATCACAGCGGCCGGCAATTGCACACCCGCCTCGGGATCGTTCAGCAGGTTTTCCAGGTAGTTCAGGTTGACCTGCACGCCTTGCGCGCCGCCGAGGCCGAACGGGCAACGGTAATCGTAGGGATACGGCATGAACTGCACGCCACTGCTGAGCAATGCGCCCAACGGTTTTTTCGGCCCCAGGCTGCCCATCAGGCTCAACGCGCCCTGGCTCATGCCGTGATAACCGCCCTGGAACGACAGCACAGTGCTGCGTCCGGTGGCGGTGCGCACCAATTTCAAAGCAGCTTCCACGGCGTCGGTGCCGGTCGGGCCGCAGAACTGGATTTTCGCTTGCGCAGCCAGGGCTGGCGGCAGCAGACCAAACAGGTCCTGGACGAATTGATCCTTGACCGGGGTGGTCAGGTCGAGGGTGTGCAACGGCAGTTCATCGGTCAGCACTTGCTGGATCGCTTCGATCACCACCGGATGGTTATGCCCCAGGGCCAGCGTTCCGGCGCCGGCCAGGCAGTCGATGAAGCTGCGGCCTTCGACGTCTTCGACATAAATGCCCTTCGCGCGCTTGAGTGCCAGGGGAATGCGTCGCGGGTAGCTGCGGGCATTCGACTCCTGCTGGCTCTGACGCGCCAGCAATGGCGATTCGTTGAACTGATAAAGCGTTTCGGCCGGCGCCGGAGCGATCCGGGCCAACTGATCTTCCATTAGGCTGGTAGCGACTGACATCTCTCGACCCCTCAATAAGGTTTTCCTGTTCTGGAAACGCATCAGGGCGCCGAGGATTTAGACCCTTGCCCGGCTTTCTATGAAGGCGGGGTCAGGCCCTTGTGCATGGGGATGGCACGAAGCCCGGCTACGGTGAAGGTTTCAGCACAGGGCTGATAACCCAGATGCCGGTAAAAGGCTTCGCTGGTCCGGGTGCTGTTGAGTCGTACCTGAGCCAGCCCGTTATCGATCAGCCAGCCTTCAAGGTCGCGCACCAGCGCTTGCCCGACGCCACGACGAAACCATTCCGGCTGCACGTAACAGAACGCAAGCTTGCCGCTGATCGCCGCCATCGCGACGCCGACCGGTTTGTCCTGCAACAGGGCGATGTTCAGGTACAACCGTTGGTCGGTCAGCCACGGTTGAATGTGTTCGACGGTTTTGTTGTGGGTCCAGGTGGCGACGGTTTGCGGGTCGTTGCGATGGTCGAGCGCGCAGCCGACGCGGATGGAACGCTCGACGATCCGGCTGATGATCCCGGCGTCGGCGGGGGTTGCCTTGCAGATGTGTAGAGGGGTTTCCATGGCGCTGTAACCTCAATCCATTGAGAAAAAGCTGCCGGGGACGATAGCGCTGGTGGCCGTCGGAACGCCAATGGCGAGACGTTACATTTGATGTGCAACACACCCCCTGTAGGAGCAGAGCTTGCTCGCGAAGACGTCCGTACAGTTAACATCAACGTTGAATGTACGGATGCCTTCGCGAGCAAGCTCTGCTCCTACAAGGATGTATGTCGTTTGTTAGACCGTTTGCAACGGCATCGTCAGCTCGACCCGCAAGCCATCCGGCCGGCTGTCGAAATGCAGCGTGCAGCCACAACGCTGAACAATCGCCTGGACAATCGCCAACCCCAGACCGCAGCCGGTGCTCTGTCCGTTGCGCCAGAAGCGTTGGGTCAGGTGTTGCAGGTCGTCTTCGGCAATGCCCGGCCCATGATCGCGCACGACGAACTGCACGCGGTTGCCGGTGGTTACCAGGCTCAGTTCTACCGCACCGTCGTTCGGGGTATGGCGCAGCGCGTTGTCCAGCAGGTTGCGCAACGCCGCGATCGACAGCACCGCCGGCATTTGCACCGGCGCGTGGGAGAGCTTCGGTGGCAGCTTGAATTTGATCCGCTGACGATCACCGCTGGCGGCATCCTGAATCGCCAGTTTCGCCACTTGCTCGGCGCTGCATTGCACACCGTCGTCGAACGACAGACTGCCCTCGACCCTTGCCAGCAACAACAATTGCTCAAGCGTGCGGTGCAGGCGGTCGGCGCCCTCTTCGGCCCGTGCCAGGGACTGATCCCGTGCCGCGCCATCGGTCATGCGCGCCACTTGCAAGTGGGTTTTGATGGCCGTCAGCGGGCTGCGCAGTTCGTGGGCCGCGTCGCCGGTCAATCGGCGTTCGCGCTCGATGGTCTTGCCGATGCGCTGGAACAGCTGGTTCTGAGTGTCCAGCAACGGTTGCAACTCACTGGGCAGCGGCTGAATCTGCAAGGGTTCCAGCGAGTCGGCGCTGCGTCGCATCAAGGCATCGCGCATGCGGTTCAGCGGCGCCAGGCCCTGGCCGATCCCCAGCCACAGCAGGCACAGGCAACCCAGCAACGCCACGCCCACCGGCACCGAAGCGGCCAGCAGGATCGACATGTTGAGCGCTTCACGTTCGATCTGCCGATCCGCCGTGGTGATGCGCAGATCGCCACGGGCCAGGGTGAAACTGCGCCAGGGCGCGCCGTCGATCATCTGATCGTGGAAGCCCATTTTTTCGGCTTGCAGTGTTTGTTGTGGATCGGTGTGGCTGCGGGCGAGGATTTCGCCGCGCAGCGAGCTGACCTGACACGCCATCCCGCCCGGAATGTTCAGTTGTTCCGCACTGAAATGGGTGCCCTCGCCCTTGGTCGGCAACGGCGGCAGTTGCTCCATCAGGCCGGCGACCATGCGCGCCGACGCCACCAACCGCTGGTCGAGAGAAAACATCATCTGGTTGCGCAGGTCGCTGAGCATCCAGGCCGCTGCCAGGGCCCAGATCAGCGCAAATGCGGCGCCGAGCGTCAGGCTCAGGCGCAATCGCAGGCTCATCACTTTTTCACTTCCTCTCCATCATCGGCCGGCCCCAGGCGATAGCCCAGGCCGCGCACGGTCTCGACAATGCCATTACCCAGCTTGCGCCGCAGGTGATGGATATGCACGTTGAGGGCGTTGCTTTCCAGTTCGTCGTTGAACCCATAGACGCTGTCTTTCAACTGCTCCGTGGACAGCACCCGGCCACGGTTGTGCAACAAGGCTTGCAACAGTGACTGTTCGCGACGGGAAAGATCCACCGGCTGACCGCCAAGCATGGTTTCGCGGCTGCTCGGGTCGTACGTCAAGCGGCCGTGTTCGATCAGGTTGACGCTGCGCCCCGCCACCCGTCGCAACAATGTGTGCAGGCGTGCGGCGAGTTCGCGCAGGTCGAACGGCTTGAGCAGGTAATCGTCGGCCCCCGCTTGCAGGCCATCGACGCGGTCGGTTACCGAATCCCGCGCGGTGAGGATCAGCACCGGAATCTCCAGGCCATGATGGCGCAACTGCTGCAATAGCTTGAGCCCGTCTTCATCCGGCAGACCGAGGTCGAGCACCATCACGTCGAACTCGGCGACCTTGAGCATGGCCCGGGCCTTCGAGGCAGTGTTGACGTGCTCCACCGTCAGGCCCTGGGCAGTGAGGCCGGCGACAATGCCGCTGGCGATCAGCTCATCGTCTTCGCAAACCAGTACGTGCATGGATAAGACCTTCGCAAAAATGGTCATTAAAAAGAGTATCGATTAACCCGGCATTATGCCGCTGCCGCTCATCATCATTGAGGGAAATCGCTGAATGACCTGCACCGCGAAAATTTCCCGTTCGGCCATCCACCAAAACGACCGGATCATTGAAACCTTTTGAACACAGACTTACAACTCTCAACAACAACAACAACAACAACAACAATACACATTCTTTAACGCCACAAGCATTGACCAACATACAAACACAGACAACACTTCGCACTATAACAACCTAAAGCAAACACTCTATTACAGAGCACAACCAACACCATCAAAATGAAACCCCACAACTAACACCTGCGATACCACCTTATATTTCAGACATCACCAAAAGATTCAACCACAATTGTTACGCGCTTCAATCTTCACACTTATCACTACAGCACTACTTTTATAACTTACCTTTATCGCGCTTCCGCGCCATTACAAACACTGATAAAAAGGATTTAAATCATGCCCGAACTAAAAAACTTCGTAGCCGTTGATTGGCGCTCAGGCAGAGATCGCTGCTATTTTTTCTTCAAAGATGACGATACCTATTCACGATACAACAACAGCGAAGGCAGTGTTGCTTCGAGCCACCCAACTGCGGTAACTCAAGATAACTGGGGAGAGTTTCATCCGCACGCACAAGATTTGTGCTTCGGATTCTCCACAGACCGGATAGTAGGCACCAACAGGCTCGAATTAGACGCTGATATTCTCTGGTTATTTTACTACGATGAAAAAACACCGATGGTGTGCGAATACGATCAAGATGCAGATACTCCTTTCAGTTTCACGCCAGTCAGCGAGTCGATATGGAGCATGCTACTGCCCTACTTCGACGATATTATTGCAGGTACCTTCTGGCAGCGACCGTTCAGATCCTCTGGCCAAACCATCTTCAAGTTTATTTTAAAAAACGGCAAATACCTGGAGCTTGACTGGCACAGTAAAAAGCTCGTCCTCGGCGATATAAAATACACAACCTGGCCAAGACTCGGCCCTTATGTCGATGACATTATCACTGCTGTGCAGATCCATGCCTCCGTTACTGACAGCTATCTGTACATCTTTTTGAGCGACAATAAATACTTGAAATACAATATCGATAAAAACATTCTGGAAGGGGAAGCAAGAGACGTAGACGAGGGCTGGCCAGGACTGACTCATAACTGAATTCTTCACAGGTCATGGCAGAAGTGTGCGGCGGTTAATCATCGGTTAATCGCCGCCCGCCACTGTGCACCTCACCTGCACAGGGATAAGGCTTACCCATGCGTTCACTGCTTCTTTTTTTTGCTCTCTTGATCTCGGGTCTGGCCCAGGCAGGGACCAATCCGTTCGAAACCAAACCTGAATTCCTGCCAGTGGAAAAAGCGTTTGCCTTCACCTCCGAGCGTCTCGAATCAGGTGAAACACAGCTCTATTGGCAGATCACCGACGGTTATTACCTTTATCAGAAACGCCTTAAGTTCGATGGGTTGCCCGCTGAGCTGCACCCTGTGTTACCTGAAGGCGAGTCTCACAGTGATGAATTCTTCGGTGAACAGCCGGTTTATCGCCAGGGCCTGGAGCTGAAGATCCCGGCGGGCGCGACCGGCCAGATCAAGGTCGGCTTCCAGGGCTGCGCCGATGCCGGATTGTGTTATCCGCCGCAAACCCAGGTCGTGGACCTGGGCGGCAGTGTTGTCGCTTCGGCGGCCGATGAAGCGCCGGATCAAGCCCTGGCCAGCAGTCTGCAACAACGGGCGTTGGGTTGGAGCTTGTTGGTGTTCTTCGGTTTGGGCCTGCTGCTGGCCTTCACCCCTTGCTCGTTGCCGATGCTGCCGATTCTGGCCGGTATGATTGTCGGCAGTGGCGCGACACCTAAACGCGGATTTGCCTTGGCCACCAGCTATGTCGTGAGCATGGCGCTGGTGTACGCGGCGATGGGCGTTCTGGCGGCGCTGCTCGGTGCGAATTTGCAGGCACTGCTGCAAAACCCTTGGTTGCTGGGCAGTTTCGCCGCCGTGTTTGTGCTGCTGGCGTTGCCGATGTTCGGCTTCTTCGAGTTGCAACTGCCGGTCGCCGTGCGCGATCGGCTGGAAAACGTCTCGCGCAATCAGCGCGGTGGCAGCCTGATCGGCGCGGGTGTGCTGGGCGCGCTGTCCGGTCTGCTGGTCGGTCCGTGCATGACCGCCCCGCTGGCCGGCGCCCTGCTCTACATCGCGCAAAGCGGCAATGCGCTGCACGGCGGGTTGATTCTGTTTGCCATGGGCATCGGCATCGGTGTTCCGCTGTTGTTGCTGGTGACCGTCGGCAACCGCTTCCTGCCCAAACCCGGGGCCTGGATGAACCTGCTCAAAGGCGTGTTCGGCTTCCTGTTCCTCGCCACCGCGTTGTTGATGTTGCGCCCGGTACTGGATGAATCGCTGTGGATCGGTCTGTGCGGTGCGTTGTTGCTGATTGCCGCCTACAGCGCCTGGAAGCAGTCGCAAGGTTTCGGGCGGGTCGCGCATCTGTTCGGTGCCAGCTCATTGCTGCTCGGCCTGTGGGGCAGTCTGTTGATGATCGGTGCGGCGGGCGGCGGTGATGACCTGTTGAAACCGCTGCAAGTCTATAGCGCCGCCAATGCGGGCAATGCCGCCCGCCCTGTCGGCCACGAAGCTTTCACCACAATCAAGGACCCGGCCGCTCTGCAACGGGAGCTCGATGCCGCACAAGCTCAGGGCCAATGGGTGCTGCTGGACTACTACGCCGACTGGTGTGTGTCGTGCAAGGTCATGGAAAAACAGGTGTTCGGCCAACCCCGCGTGCTCGACGCCTTGAGCGATGTGCGCTTGCTACGGCTGGATGTGACCGCCGACAATGCCGCCAGCCGCGAACTGCTTGGCCGTTATAAAGTGCCGGGGCCACCGAGTTTTCTGTGGATCGGCGCCGATGGCATCGAGCGTCGCAGCCAGCGCATCACCGGCGAGGTCGATGCCGACACCTTCCTGCAACGCTGGACCACCACCCGAGACGCCCGTTAATGCTGACTTTCACCCTCGGCACGTTTGCCATCGCGCTTAACCACCTGCTGCTGATCAGTGCCCTGGCGCTGGCGACGTTTGTCGGCTGGCGGGCGGCCAAGCGTGGCGGTGAAAATCCCGAGTCGGTGCTGTTCAGCCTGTTCCTGCTGGGCATGCTGGCGGCCCGAATCAGTTTCGTCGCGCTGTACTGGAAGCACTATCGCGACGATCCGTGGCAAGTCATCGACCTGCGCGACGGTGGTTTTCTCGCCTGGCCGGGTGTGATCGCGCTGCTGCTGGCCGCGGTGTATCGAGGCTGGCGTCAACCGGGTTTACGTCGCCCACTGGGCTTTGGCGTGGCCAGTGGCCTGGCGTTCTGGCTGCTCGCGACGTTCTCCCTGAGCATTTACGAACAAGGCACGCGCCTGCCAGACATCACCCTGCGCAATGCCGCCGGTGAAACGGTGCAACTGGCGGATTACAAGGGCGGGCCGCTGGTGATCAATCTCTGGGCCACCTGGTGCCCGCCGTGCCGCCGGGAAATGCCGGTGCTGGAAAACGCTCAGCAACACCGCCCGGACCTGACCTTCCTGTTCGTCAATCAGGCGGAAAGCATGCAAAGCGTCAGCACCTTTCTGGAAACCCAAGGCCTGAGCCTGTCCAACGTACTGTTCGACGGCAGCGGTCGATTGGGTCAGGCCGTCGGTTCGATGGCATTGCCGACTACGCTGTTCTATAGCCCTGACGGTCGCTTGCTGGGCAGTCATCTGGGTGAACTGTCGGACGCCAGCCTGGCCCGCGCCCTGGAAAACTTTGACACCCCGAATCCGGCCACACCGTCCACTTCTTCAAGGAAACTGCCATGCCCCGCCTCCGCCACCTGCTGACGCTGACCCTGGGCGCCGCCCTGCTGCACCTGCCGTCGGTACAGGCTGCCGAAGAGTTGCCCGAAGCAATCAAGAAGATCGAAGCCAAGGGCGCGAAAATCGTCGGCCAGTTCGATGCGCCCGATGGTTTGCGCGGTTATGCCGCGCAGTACCAGAACCGTGGCATGGCGCTGTACCTGACGCCGGATGGCAAACATGTGTTGCTGGGCAATTTGTACGACGCCGACGGCAAAGACCTGAGCAGCGCGCCGTTGCAGAAACTGGTGTACGCGCCGATGGCCAAGGAAATCTGGGGCAAGATGGAAGCGAGCAACTGGATCGGTGACGGCAACAAGGATGCGCCGCGCGTGGTGTACCTGTTCAGCGATCCGAACTGCCCTTACTGCAACGTGTTCTGGGAACAGGCGCGGCCGTGGGTGAAGGCCGGCAAGGTGCAGTTGCGGCACATCATGGTCGGGATCATTCGTGAAGACAGTCCGGGCAAATCCGCGGCATTGCTGGCCGCCAAGGATCCGCAAAAAGCCCTGCAAGACCACGAAGGGGCTGGCAAGGCCAGTACGCTCAAGGCGCTGAAAGAAGTACCGCCGGCGATTCAGGCGAAACTGGCGGCGAACATGCAGTTGATGGAAGACCTGGAGTTGCAGGCCACGCCGGCGATTTTCTACATGGACGACAAGGGCGAGCTGCAACAGCAGCAAGGCGCGCCGTCGCCGGACAAGCTGGTGAAGATTCTCGGGCCGAAGTGAATTCACCGGCCTCTTCGCGGGCAAGCCTCGCTCCTACAGAAGTTGTGTCGGTCGCGATTATTGTGAACGACACAACTTCTGTAGGAGCGAGGCTTGCCCGCGAAGGCGTCAGCAAGATCGACTAATTTTTCCGGGCTAGAAACTCCAGCAACACCTCAGTCACAAACCGCGGATTCTCCAGATTGGAGATATGCCCCGCCTCCGGCACCAGCACATACGGACAACCGATCAACTCGGCCATTTCAATGGTTTCCGACGGTGGCCGCGGTTTGTCCTGATCACCACACATCACCAGCGTGGCCTCAGCCTCCAGCTCGCCCAGGCGCGGCAACACATCATCGCGCCCAAATGTGATCCGCCCCATCGGCACGATACTTTCGCGCAGACGCTCTGGCGGCAGCGCAGCCAGTTTTGCGCGGAAATCCTGATACAGCGCCGACTGCGGGTCGATGCCCGGACGGAAGAAAATCGGCACGACGATGTCGAGCAGTTGCGGTGCAATCACGCCGCTGTCTTCGATCTGTTTGAACAGCGAGAAATAGTATTGGCGAGTGGGTTCAGGTTCGACACCGACGTAGGTGTCCATCAGCACCAGGCCGTTGATCCGCTGAGGAACCGACAGCGCCAGGCGCACGCCCCACATGCCACCGACGGAAAGACCGACCAGCGTGACACGGTCGATGTGCAGATGATCGAGCAAGGCCAGCGCCTGACGTGCAATGTCATCCAGCGATTGCGTGCCTTCGGGTAGCGAGCCTGACTCACCGTGGCCCCACAGGTCCAGGGCGATGACCCGGTATTGCTGCGACAGGGCGGCGATCTGCGGCGCCCACATGGTTTGGTCCCAGAGGTAGCTGCCGGCGAGCAATACGGCGGGGCCGGTGCCTTGATCGATGTAGTGAAGGGGTTGTCCGTCAATCGTAACGAAGGGCATCAAACTGTCTCCTCTGCCAAAAAGGGAGCGGGCAGACTGAGCCGCCAGCGATCCAGAGTCAACTTTGTGGTGGCTGAAATGACGCCTTCGCGGGCAAGCCTCGCTCCTACAGGATTTGTGTCGATTGCAATTATTATGAACGACACAAATCCTGTAGGAGCGAGGCTTGCCCGCGAAGGGGCCCTTACAGACGCTAGAGAATTACAGACCCTCCAACTCCGCCATCAAGTCATTCAACCGATCAACCTTGTCCTCGGTGATGTCACTCGCCGCCAACCCGTCGATGTACTCAGCCAATTCCTCCACCGTGCTGCACTCGAACATCGCCCGCAGCGGCACATCCCGTTGCAGGGCTTTCTGCACCCGCGACGCAATCTGCGTCGCCAGCAGCGAATGCCCGCCCAACTCGAAGAAGTTGTCGCGCACACCGACCTTTTCGACCTTCAACACCTCGGCCCAGATATCCGCCAACGTCTGCTCCAGTTCATTGCGCGGCGCCTGATAATCCTGGCTCTGCAACTGGCCGATCTCCAGCGCCGGCAGTGCCTTGCGGTCCAGTTTGCCGTTGGCATTGAGCGGCATCCGTTCCAGCCACAACCAGTGCAGCGGCACCATGTATTCCGGCAGCTCGGCGCGCAGGCGCTGCTTGATGCGCTCCAGGCGCTCAGTCGGATTAAGTGAAGAATCAGTCGCAACCAAATAGCCGACCAGATGCTTGCCGCTCACGCCTTCCTGCACACCAACCGCCGCTTCGCGCACTTCCGGTTGCTCATGCAGACGCGCTTCGATTTCACCCAGCTCGATGCGGTAGCCGCGAATTTTCACCTGATGGTCGATGCGCCCAACGTACTCCAGCACACCGTCACTGCGACGACGGGCCAGGTCGCCGGTGCGATACAGACGATCGCCCGGCGCGCCAAACGGGTTCGGCACAAACACCTGCGCCGTGCGCAACGGATCGCTGACATAGCCGCGACCGACACCGGTGCCGGCCACGCACAGTTCGCCCACCGCACCCAACGGCACCAGGTCCAGCGCGCCATCGAGCAGGTACAAACGGTTGTTGTCGGTCGGCGTACCAATCGGCAAGTAACTGCCGCGAGTCGACGCCATGTCGACACGGAAGAACGCCACGTCGTCCGAACATTCCGCCGGACCGTAAGCATTCACCAGCCCGATGTCCGGGTAGCGCAGCAACCATTGGTGCGCGAGTTCCGGCGGCATCGCCTCACCGGTCGGCAGCATCCAGCGCAGGCCGTCGAGGCTCATGCGTTCCTGGGCGAGCATGCCCTGAATCAGCGACGGCACGCTTTCCAGCACGGTGATGCCCTGGGCCGACACATGCGCCAGCAAGCCTTGCGGATCGTGGGCAATGGTGTTCGGCACGATGTCCACCCGCGCGCCGAACAACGGTGCGGCAAGGAACTGCCAGACCGAAATGTCGAAGCTTTGCGAAGCGGTCTGCGCGATCACATCGGCAGCGCTGAGGTTCAGGTACGGCAGCTTGCTCAATTGGTTGTTGAGCATGCCGCGCTGTTCGACCATCACACCTTTGGGCAGGCCGGTCGAACCCGAGGTGTAGATCACGTAGGCAAGGTTGTCCGGGCCGCTGTAGATGCCCGGATTCGCCACCGACACTTCGCTCGCCTGCACCTCTTCCCACACCAGCAACCGTGGCCGATTGGCGCAACCGAATTCCTCCAGCAACGCCACCGCCTGTTCGCGACAGGCCTGGGTGCAGACCAGCAACGGCGTGCGGCTCAGGTCGATGATCCGGCTCAGGCGCTGACTTGGCAGCCCCGGATCCAGCGGCAGATAACCCGCACCGGCCTTGAAGCTGCCGATGATCATTCCGAGCAGATCGAGGTTACGTTCGGCCAGCAACGCCACCGGCTGATCCAGCCCGACACCGGCTGCCGTCAACACATGGCCGAGACGGTTGCTGCACTGGTTCAGTTCGGCGTAGCTGTGTTGCTGATCGAGGCAACTGGCGGCGATCCGTTGCGGATGCTGTGCAACCTGCGCTTCAAACAACGCAACGTAGCTCTGCTCCAACGGGTAATCGTGTTCGCTCTGGTTGCAGCCGTGGATCAGGAAATCCTGTTCCTCGGCCCCCAGCAGCGGCAAGTCCGCCATGTCGCCATGGAAACCTTCGACCAGCGCCAGCAACAGGCGCTTGAACTCACCGAGCATGCGTTCAACGGTCGACTCATCGAAATAACGCTGGTCGTAAGACAGGTGCAAGCCCAGGTCATCGCCCGGATAGCACACCGCCGTCAGCGGGAAGTTGGTGTGGGTGCGGCCCGAATCCGAGGTCGCGTTGAGGCTCTGCGCACGGTCCAGTACCGAGACTTCCACCGGCGCGTTTTCGAACACGAACAGGCTGTCGAACAGCGGTTGGCCCTTCGGCAATTCGCTGTTTTCCTGAATGCTCACCAGCGGCAGGTATTCGTACTCGCGCAGTTGCATGTTGCTGTCGAGCAAGCCACTCAGCCACTGGCGAACGCTGCAACGCTGATCGTCTTCCGGCATCTTCACCCGCAGCGCGATGCTGTTGATGAACAGCCCGACGGTGCGTTGCATCTCCGGCATTTCCACCGGGCGCCCGGCCACCGTGACGCCGAACAGCACGTCGCGATCACCGCTCAAGCGCCGCAAGACCAGGGCCCACGCCGCTTGGGCGAAGGTGTTGATGGTCAGTTGATGGGCCTGCGCCAGTTCACGCAGTTGCGCACCGTCGCGGGCATCGAGTCGGGTGTAGCGGTCGCCGACGATCATGCCGCCGCTGTCGCCGGCATGTTCACGCAGGAACGGCCGGTCGCTCGGGATCGGCGTGGTCCGTTCGAAGCCTTGCAGGTTGGTTTTCCACCACTGCCGCGCTTCGGCCAGGCTCTGGCGTTGCAGCCAGCCGATGTAGTCGCGGTAGCGCGGCGGCACAGCCAGTTGGGCTTCGCGACTTTCACCCAACGCGGTGTAGATTTCGAAGAAATCGTTCATCAGCAACGAGCGGCACCAGGCATCGATGAGGATGTGGTGGTTGCTCATCATGAACCAATAGCGCGCTTCGCCAACCTTGATCAAACGCAGGTGGAACGGGGCCTGGTTGAGCAGATCGAACCCGGCTTCACGCTCGCTTTTCAGCAACGCCTGCAACTTGGGTTCTTGCTCGGCCTCGGCGATTGTCGTCCAGTCGAGGGACTCGATCGGCGTGCTGCCCGGCTTGTGGATAACCTGCAGCATGTCTTCGCCAACGTTCCAGCAGAACGATGCACGCAAGGCTTCGTGACGGGCGATCACCGCTTGCCAGGCCTCGGCAAAACGTTGCGGATCGAGCGCGCTGTTGATGCGGTAGCGGTCCTGCATGTAGTAGAGGCCGGTGCCCGGTTCGAGCAAGGTGTGCAGCAGCATGCCTTCCTGCATCGGGGTCAGCGGGTAGACGTCTTCGATGGCGGCGGCCGGAATCGGCAGTGCATCGAGTTGCGGCTGGGTCAGCTTCGCCAGCGGGAAGTCCGACGGCGTCAAGCCGCCCGCCTCGTCACGCAGGCAATGCACGATCAGGCTCTGCAATTCGCCGAGGTAGGCGTCCGCCAGTTCGCTGATGGTTTGCGGATCGTGGCGCTCGGCGCTGAAGGTCCAGCGCAGCACCAATTCACCGCCGTAGACCTGACTGTCAACGCTCAACTCGTTAGGCAGCGGCGCTTTCGGATCGTGGGCGGCACCGACCGGTTCATCCAGTGGACGGAACAACGCGTCCGCGCCAAAGCTCTGGTCGAACTGGCCGAGGTAGTTGAAGGTGATCGGCGCCACCGGCAACGCGGCCATGGCTTCGCGGCACAGGTCGTCGGCGAGGTAACGCAACACGCCATAGCCCAGGCCCTTGTGCGGCACGCCGCGCAGTTGTTCCTTGATCGCCTTGATCGAAGCGCCCTGGCCGGCGGCTTCTTCAATGTTGAAGGGTGTCAGGCGCAGCGGGTAGGCGCTGGTGAACCAGCCGACAGTGCGGGTCAGGTCGATCTCGTCGAACAGTGCCTCGCGACCGTGGCCTTCAAGTTGGATCAGCGCTGATTCATTCCCGCTCCAGCGGCACAGCACGCGGGCCAATGCCGTCAGCAACAGGTCGTTGACCTGGGTGCGATAGGCGCTCGGTGCCTGTTGCAGCAACTGGCGAGTGAACTCGCCGTCGAGGCGTACGCTGACGGTTTGCGCATGACGATTCTGCCGGCCGCCCTCAGGGCGATCACACGGCAATTCGACGCTCGGTCCGGCCAGCTGCGACTGCCACCAGCTCAGTTCTTCACGTAGGGATTCGCTGCCGGCATACGCCTGCAAGCGGGCTGCCCAATCCTTGAAGGCGCTGGTTTTCGCCGGCAGTTTCACCGACTGCCCAGCCGCCAGTTGGCGATACACCGTTTGCAGATCGTCCAGCAGCACACGCCAGGAAACGCCGTCCACCACCAAGTGATGGATCGCGAAGAACAGCCGTTGCTGGCCCTCGGGACCATCGATCAGCAGCACACGCATCAACGGCCCCTGTTCGAGGTCAAGGCTGCGCTGGGCATCGGCAAACAAAGCCGCGCATTTATCCATCGCCGGCACATGCACTTGCCACAACACGGGAGCGTCTCCCACCTTCTGGTGCGCCGCCGTCCATGCGCCGCCGGCCTCGGTGAAGCGCAAGCGCAAGGCGTCGTGCTGTTCGATCACCGCCAGCAGCGCTTGCTCCAGGCGATGAGGTTCCAGCGCAACGGTCGGTTCCAGCAACAACGCCTGGTTCCAGTGCTGACGCTCGGGCATGTCGGTGTCGAAGAACCAGTGCTGGATCGGGGTCAGACGCGATTCGCCGGTGAGCAAACCCTGCTCGGCCGTAACCTGCTCGGTGCGGCTGGCCACGGCGGCGAGTGTTTGAACTGTCTGGTGCTGGAACAGGTCACGCGGGCTGAAGTGAATGCCCTGCTGCCGCGCGCGGCTGACCACCTGGATCGACAGGATCGAGTCGCCACCCAGTTCGAAGAAGTTATCGTTGAGGCCGACTTGCGCGACGTTCAGCACTTCGCACCAGATCTGCGCCAATGTCAGTTCCAGCTCGTTGCTTGGCGCCACATAGTCCTGACGATTCAATTCCGGGTCCGGCGCCGGCAATGCACGACGGTCGAGTTTGCCGTTGGCAGTCAGCGGCATGCTCGCCAGCAGGATCAGGTGCGTCGGTACCATGTATTCCGGCAATTGCGATTTCAGGTGAGCCTTGAGGGCTTCGCGCAGCTCGGCTTGTTGCGCTTCGTCCTGCTCAGCCACTTCGGTGACCAGATAGCCAACCAGTTGTTTGCCGCTCGGGGCGTCCAGCGCCAGCACCACCGCTTCACGGATCGAATCATGGTCCAGCAGTCGGGTTTCGATCTCGCCCAGTTCGATGCGGAAACCGCGGATTTTCACTTGATGGTCGATGCGGCCGAGGTATTCCACCAGACCGTCGGCGCGCTGCCGCACCAGGTCGCCGGTGCGATAAATCCGCCCGCCATCCGCTGCAAACGGGTTGGCCACGAAGCGTTCCGCCGTGATGCCCGGACGGTCGTGATAACCCTGGGCCAGACCGGCACCGCCGACGTACAACTCACCGGTTGCGCCTTGCGGCACCAGTGCCAGGTCGGCATCGAGAATGTAGGCCACGCGAGCACCGATCACGCTGCCGATCGGCACACTGCCCAACCCTTCTTCAAGTTGCTGCGGTGCAAGACTGGCCAACGGCATGACCACCGTTTCGGTCGGGCCGTAGGCGTTGAAGAACAGGCTCGGTTTGAACGCTGCGCGAATGCGCTGCAAGTGCTCGCCGGTCAGGGCTTCACCGCCGGTGATGCACATGCGCACCGGCAAGGTTTCACCCTGAGTCGCCAGCCACTGCGCCAGTTGGCTGCCATAGCTTGGGGTGAAGCCGAGGATGTTGATGTGGTGGCGACGGATCAATCCGCAGATTTCTTCTGCGTCCCACTGCCCTTGAGCACGCAAGACCACTTGCGCACCGCTCAACAACGGCACCAGCAGACGCTCGGTCGCGGCGTCGAAGTTGATCGAATAGAAGTGCAGCTCACAGTCGTCCGCACGCATGCCGAAACGCTCGATTACCGCTTGGCAGTGCATGGCAATTTCACCGTGGGACACCACCACGCCTTTCGGCTTGCCGGTGGAACCGGAGGTGTAAATCAGGTACGCCTGATGCTGCGGCAGGCTGATGAACGGCAGTTCGGTGGCCGGGTAGTTGGCCAATTCGGCAGCGTCATCTTCGAGGCACCAGCGACTGACGGTTGTCGGCAGATCACCCAGGGCCTGGAACATCGCCGCATCGCTGAGCAGCAAACCGATGCCGCTGTCTTCGATCATGTAATGCAGGCGATCGAGCGGGTATTCCGGATCGAGCGGCACATAAGCGCCACCCGCCTTGAGGATCGCCAGCAGGCCGATGACCATTTCCAGCGACCGCTCAAGTGCCAGACCGACGCGAACCTGCGGCCCGACACCCCGTTCGCGCAGCATCCAGGTCAGGCGATTGGCGCGGCTGTCGAGTTCGGCGTAGCTCAGGGTTTGCCCGGCGAACGTCAGCGCCGGCGCATCCTTGCGCACCAGCGCCTGTTCACTAAACAGGTGATGAATGCACTGATCCAGTCGATGTTCACCCGGTTCGATGCCCAGGCTGTCGAGCAGCTTTTGCTGTTCCGTGGTTTCGAGCAACGGCAGTTCACTGAGGCGCTGTTGCGGATCGGCCAGCAACGCTTCCAGCAGATTGCGCCAGTGCCCGGCCATGCGCGCAATGCGCGGTTCATCGAACAGGTCGGTGCTGTAAGTCAGGCAGCAACCCAACCGATGATCGAGGTCGGTCACTTCCAGGTTGAGGTCGAATTTGGTCGCTCGCGCATCGTTCGCCAGGTACTCGACCGTCATGCCGGCCAGCGTGCGGCTCTGCTGGAATTCCCAGCGCTGCACGTTGCACATCACCTGGAACAGCGGGTTGTACGCAGCGCTGCGCGGTGGCTGCAACGCTTCAACCAAATGATCGAACGGCAGGTCCTGATGGGACTGGCCTTCGATCACGGTGTGGCGCACCTGCTCGAACAGTTCGCCAACGGACATCTGCCCGTCGAGCTGGCAACGCAGCACTTGGGTGTTGAGGAACGCACCGATCAGCCCTTCGCTTTCGGGGCGAATGCGGTTGGCCACCGGCGCGCCGATGCGCAGGTCGGTCTGGCCGCTGTAGCGGTAAAGCAGCACGGCCAGCGCGGCGGTCATGGTCATGAACAGGGTCAGGCCGTTTTGCGCGTTGAAGGCGCGGACTCGTGCGGCGAGATCATCGCTCAGGTCGAAACGGAACAGCTCGCCCTGATGGCTTTGCACCGCAGGACGCGGACGGTCGGCGGGCAATTCCAGCAACGGATGTTCGCGGCCCAGTTGCGCGGTCCAGTAGTCGAGCTGACGCTGACGTTCGCCGGACTCCAGCCACTGGCGCTGCCAGACGCTGTAATCGAGGTATTGCACCGGCAGCGGCGCCAGTGGCGATTCGCGGTCATCGACGAACGCTTCGTAAAGCGCACTGAGTTCCCGGGCGAAAATGTCCATCGCCCAGCCTTCGGTGACGATGTGGTGCAGGGTCAGCACCAGGTAATGTTCCTGCTCGGCGGTCTTGACCAGGCAGGCGCGCAGCAGCGGCCCGGTTTCCAGATCGAAGGGTTGATGCGCTTCGCTGTCGGCCAGTGCCTGCACCCGCTGTTCGCGCAAATCGGCGTCCAGCGCGGAAAAATCCTTCCAGTCCATGCGCATCCCGGTTTCCGGGTGCACGCGCTGTTGCGCCACGCCGTCGATGCTCGGGAACGTGGTGCGCAAGGTTTCGTGACGCATGATCAGCGCTTGCAACGCTGTCTCGAAGCGCCCGATGTCCAGCACCCCGCGCAACCGCGCCATGCCGCCGACGTTGTAGGCCGGGCTGTCCGGCTCCATCTGCCAGAGGAACCACATACGCTGCTGGGAATAGGACAGCGGCACCGGTTGGCTGCGGTCGACCTTTTCAATCGGCGGTTGTTTGTTGGTGTTGCCGCTGGCCTGAATCTGTTGAACCTGCCGGGAGAATGCCCCCAGCTCACTGTTTTCGAACAACGCGCGCAGCGGCAATTCGACGTCGCAGGCCTGACGGATGCGGGAGATGATTTGCGTGGCCAGCAGCGAATGGCCGCCGAGGGCGAAGAAGTCGTCGCGCAGACCGATCTGCTTCAAGCCCAGCACTTCACGCCAGATCGCGGCGATCTGCTGTTCAAGTTCAGTCACCGGCTCGACGTGTTCGCGCACCTGCCATTGCGGCTCCGGCAAGGCACGGCGGTCCAGTTTGCCGCTTGGGCCGAGGGGCATTTCGTCAAGGCGCATCAGCTGCGCCGGGGCCATGTACTCCGGCAGCTCGGCCGCCAGCGCGGTTTTCAGGCGAGCGGTTTGAGTGTCTTCGGATTCACTGGTTTCGCTGGCCGTGTAGTAACCGATCAACTGCCCGCCAGCGCCGGTTTCGCGCACCAGCACCACGGCTTGCGCGACACCGTCCTGCGCCAGCAGACGCGCTTCGATTTCTTCCGGTTCGACGCGAAAGCCCCGCAGTTTGACCTGCTGATCGAGACGGCCGAGGTATTCGATCACGCCATCGGCGGTCCAACGGGCGCGGTCGCCGGTGCGATACAGACGTGCGCCCTGCTCGCCCAACGGGTCAACGACAAAACGTTCAGCCGTCAGCCCCGGACGCCCCAGATACCCCCGGGCCAGACCGATGCCGCTGATGCACAACTCACCGGGCACACCGGCCGGCACCGGGTTGAGCTCACTGTCGAGCACGCGGCAAATCACGTTGCCCAACGGACGGCCAATCGGCGAGCGCTCGCCATCGGCCGTGCTGCAATGCCAATGAGTGACGTTGATCGCGGTTTCAGTCGGGCCATAACGGTTGTGCAGTTGCACGGTCGGCAGTTGCTCCAGCACGCGGTTGCGCAGTTCCGCCGGCAAGGCTTCGCCGCCCGAGAACACACGACGCAGGCTGGTGCATTCGGCGGTGAGCGGCTCGTCGATAAACAACGAAAGCAGCGGCGGCACAAAGTGCAGCGTGGTCACCCCGTATTGCTGAACCAGTTGGGCAATGCGGTGCGGATCGCGGTGTTCGCCGGGCCCGGCAATCAGCAAACGCGCCCCGGTGATCAGCGGCCAGAAGCATTCCCACACCGACACGTCAAAACTGATCGGCGCCTTTTGCATCAGCACGTCGGTGTCGTTCAGGCGATAAGTGTTCTGCATCCATTGCAGGCGTTCGGCGAGCGCCGCATGGGTGTTGCCGACGCCCTTCGGCTGGCCGGTGGAGCCAGAGGTGTAAATCACGTAAGCGAGGTTGTCGCCGTGCAGATGCAGGCCCGGCGCCTGGCTCGGCCAGTTCTCCAGGTGCAGTGCATCCATAGCGATCACGCTGACACCATCGGTGGCCGGCAGCCGGTCGAGCAATTCGGTTTGGGTCAGGAGCAATTCGACGCCGCTGTCGCCGAGCATGTACGCCAGGCGCTCGGTCGGGTAATCCGGGTCCAGCGGCACGTAGGCACCACCGGCCTTGATGATCGCCAACAGGCCGATCAACAGTTGCGGCGAACGCTCGGCGGCGATGGCCACGCAAACGTCCGGGCCGACGCCTTTGTCGCGCAGGTAATGCGCAAGGCGGTTGGCCTTGGCGTGCAGTTCGGCGAAGTCCAGGCTGCCGCCGTCCCACAGCAGCGCGGTGCGCTCCGGGGTCAGGCGCGCCTGTTCGTTCAGCAGTTCCGGCAGCCATTGGCTGGCCGGTGTGCACGGTGCGACGCTCCACGAGGTTTGCTGATCGTGCTCGCTCGCGGTCAACAGTTGCAGGTCGCCGACGGTGGTGACCGGCTGCTCGCAAATGGCCCGCAGCAGGTTGCTGAAATGCTCGGCCAGACGCTCGATGGTAGTGGCGTCAAACAGCTCGCTGGCGTAGTCGAACGACAGGCTCAGGCGACCGTTACGGTCTTCCTCACTGTGCAATTGCAAATCGAACTTGGCTTCGCGGCTGTGCCACGGCAGTTCTTCGGCGAGCAGCCCGGGCAAGCGACGCAGTGCGCTCAGGTCCCGTTGCTGATGGTTGAACATGACCTGGAACAAGCCTTGTTCGCGGGCCTGCGGGAACGCTTCCAGCAGTTGTTCGAACGGCAGGTCCTGATGCGCCTGGGCGCCCAAGGCTGTCTGGCGGGTTTGCGCCAACAGTTCAACAAATGGCAACCGCGAATCCACCTCGGCACGCAGCACCTGAGTGTTGATGAAGAAGCCGATCAAGCCCTGGGTTTCCAGGCGCGGACGGTTGGCGTTCGGCACGCCGATGCGAATGTCGGTTTGGCCACTGTAACGGTGCAACAGGCTCTGGAACGCCGTGAGCAACAGCATGAATGAGGTGGCGTCGTGGGCCTGGGCAGTCTGGCGAATCGCCTCGCTGAGGGGGGCAGCCAAACGCACGGTGTGGCGCGCGGCGCTGTGACGGTGTTGCGCCGAACGCGGGTGATCGGTGGCCAGGTCCAGGGTCGGATGCTCCTCGCCCAACTGCGTTTTCCAGTAGGCCAGTTGCCGCTCGCCCTCACCTTGCGCCAGCCATTGACGCTGCCAGCTGCCGTAGTCGGCGTACTGGGTCGGCAATGGCGCGAACGTTGCCGTTTGCCCTTGGGACGCAGCGGCATACAGGCGCGAGAACTCGTCGATCAGCACGTTCAGCGACCAACCATCGGCGATGATGTGGTGCAGCGTCACCAGCAACTGGTGATCCTCGTCATCGAGGCGCACCAGCGTCACCCACAGCAGCGGACCTTTCTCCAGATCGAACTGGGTGTGCGCTTCGTCCTCGCGGATTTGCTGCGCGCGGGCTTCACGCTCGGCGACGGGCAAATCGCTGATGTCGATCCGTTGCAGGTTGAATTCGCCAGCGGCAATGACCTGTTGCAGCGCCACGCCGTCACGTTCGAAGAAGCGCGTGCGCAGGGATTCGTGGCGTTCGATCAGGTGCTGGAAACTGGCGCGCAGGGCGTCTTCATCCAGTTCGCCACGCAAACGCAAGGCGCCGGGAATGTTGTAGGCGCTGCTTTGCGGGTCGAGCTGCCAGGTAATCCACAAACGGTTTTGCGCGAGGGATTGCGGCATCGCTTCGCTGCGCGACAGCGTGCTGATCGCGCCTTGGGCCAGGCCGCCATCCTGTTGTTGCTGTGCGACCACCGCGGTAAATGCACCGAGGGTCGGCGCTTCAAACAGCAGGCGCAGGTTCAGCTCCAGACCCAACTCTTCGCGCAAACGCGCAACCACCTGAGTGGCGGCGATGGAGTTGCCACCGAGCAGGAAGAAGTGGTCATCGGCACCGATCTGTTTCACCTGCAATTGCTCGGCCCAGATCTGGCCGATCAAGCTTTGCAGCTCGGAACCCGACTCGGTTTTTGCCTGGTTTTCAGGGGTCGCCGATGGGAACAGTGCGTAGCTGTCGAGGCTGCCATCCGCCAGCCGATTGCGGCACGCCGAACGTTGCAGTTTACCGCTGGAGGTTTTTGGCAATGCGCCCGGATTGAGCAACACCACCACGCTCGGTGCTTCCTGATACGCCTCGGCCACCGCCTGGCGGATGGCTTTGATCAGTGCCTCGGGCGGCAGGATTTTCTGCACGCTGCGACTGATTTCCGCGGCGATGCCGATGCCTTCCTGACCGTCGATGTTCATGGCGAACGCGGCGACGCGACCTTTGCGCACCACTTCCACTTCACGCTCGATGGTCTGCTCGATGTCCTGCGGGTACAGGTTGTGACCGCGAACGATCAGCATGTCTTTCAGGCGACCGGTGATGAACAGCTCGCCGTTGCGCATGAAACCCAGGTCGCCGGTGCGCAGCCAGGTTTTGCCGTCGTGTTGAACGAAGGTCTTGGCGCTGGCCTCGGGGTTGCGCCAGTAGCCATGGGCGATGCTCGGCCCGGTGGCCCAGACTTCGCCGACCGCGTTGTCGGCCAGTTCGGTCAGCGCCAATGGGTCGATAATCAGCACCGCGTGATCTGGCTGGCTGATGCCGCAACTCATGATCGCGCTGCCTTCACCCGCTTCGGCACGGTTTTGCGCCAACGCCTGATCATCCACGCGCAGGTTGCCGATGCCTTGACCACGGGGTGTACCGGCGACGAACAACGTGGCCTCGGCCAAGCCGTAAGACGCCATGAAACTGTCCGGGGTGAAACCGCAAGTCGCGAACTTCTCGGCGAAACGATCGAGGGTGTCGAGGCGAATCGGTTCGGAACCGGAATACGCCACGCGCCAGCCGCTGAGGTCGAGGCGTTCCAGCGCCGATTCACTGACACGTTCGCTGCACAGACGGTAGGCAAAATCCGGCCCACCGCTGATGGTGCCACCGTACTCGCTGATCGCTTCGAGCCAGCGCAGCGGCCGACCGAGGAAGTACGCCGGCGACATCAACACGCACGGCACGCCGCTGAAAATCGGCTGCAACAGACCGCCAATCAAACCCATGTCGTGGTACAGCGGCAGCCAGCTGACGATCACGTCGTCAGGGTTCAGGTCGATGCCGAAACCGTGGCGAATGAGCAACTCATTGGCGACCAGGTTGCCATGGCTGACTTGCACGCCTTTTGGCAGCGCGGTGGAGCCCGAGGTGTATTGCAGGAAGGCGATGTGGTCGCCTTCGAGATTCGGTTCGACCCACTGGGCAGCCAGTGCACCGTCGAGGGTGTCGACGCACAGCAGCGGCGGCGCGCCTTCGATTTGCAGCAACGCATCGCGCAGGCCGGCGCTGGTCAGCAGCAGGCGCGGTTCGGCGTCGCTGATGATCGACAGCAGGCGTTCCTGATGATGACGCTTGGCCGACTCCGGCGGATAAGCCGGCACCGCGATCACGCCCGCATACAGGCAACCAAAAAACGCCGCGACGTAGTCCGGACCGCTGGGAAACAGCAGCACCGCGCGATCACCAAAGTCAGTTTCGGCCTGCAACGCGCCGGCAATGGTGCGCGCCCGCTGATCCAGTTCGCGATAACTGAGCACCACCGTCTGATCCGGGGTTTCGGCGAGAAAACGCAAGGCCACCCGATCCGGCGTCAGGGCCGCGCGGCGCTGAAGGGCTTGGACCAGTGTGCCAGGTATTTTGAACGCGTCGGTCATGAGGTTTCCTGCCTGAATTCGGCTTGCAATTGGAATCGGTTTTCTGCTTTCACGCCCCTTCAGGGGCATGCAGGACGCGGTCTTCGCCGACCGCGCAAGGCATTGGGAATGCTGTTTTGGCCGGGGCTTGCGCCCGGAGCCATTCACCAATGAGAACGGATGGCGTCTTGAAATAATTAGTCGGCAGGCTTGATCGCCAACGGGGGCTGGGTGTCGCAAGCGAGCGCAACAGCGTGTCGCAGTTCTCACTGCGAACCTTAGAGAAGGATTAGTTCTCTTTCTCAATTGACAATCATTATCATTCAGAATAATTTGTCGCTCGATGTGTAGGACGGCTCCGATATACCCGTCGTCCCACGACCCCATTTGCAGCAAGGTGATTTCCATGACGGAACAAGTATCCACAAGCAGGTGCGATTCACCGCTACTTCAGGCATTCGTGGACAATCGACTGATTCTGGTCAAGATTGCCGCCCGTATTACCGGCTGCCGATCCCGTGCCGAAGATGTGGTTCAGGATGCGTTCTTCCGCCTGCAATCGGCGCCGCAGATCACCTCCTCGATCAAGGCTCAGCTCAGTTACCTGTTCCAGATCGTGCGTAACCTGGCGATCGACCACTACCGCAAACAGGCGCTGGAGCAGAAGTATTCGGGGCCTGAAGAAGAAGGGCTGAACGTGGTGATTCAAGGCGCTTCGCCGGAAACCTCGCACATCAATTTTTCGACCCTGGAAAACATCGCCGACGCGCTGACGGAGCTGCCGAGCCGCACCCGTTACGCCTTCGAGATGTACCGCCTGCACGGCGTGCCGCAAAAGGACATCGCCAAGGAACTGGGTGTTTCGCCAACCCTGGTGAACTTCATGATTCGCGACGCGCTGGTGCATTGCCGCAAGGTGTCGGGCAGTCGCGCAGACACTTTCTCCCGCCGTTAAAAGCTTCGCGGGCAAGCCTCGCTCCTACAGGTCCGTGTCGCTCGCCAAAACGACACTAACCTGTAGGAGCGAGGCTTGCCCGCGAAGGCGGACTCAAGACCGCTACGGATCTTGAGCCATAAGCATCAAGCCAACCCACACCGCTCAAAAAACCGCTCCCGCCCCAACACCATCAACGCCGCGCGCTTGTGCGGGAAGTCGAACTCTTTCTCGCAATGAAACCGCTGACCCTGCATGTACCCGATCATCTTCGCGTTGTCGGCTCGCGGCTCTGCAACCACCCGCCGGGTACGCGGATCGTCGAGAAACAGGTAATGCGTCAACGCCGATAACCAGCTCGCCACCTTGTGCGGACCGCGATGGTTTTCTTCGCCGACCAGCATGTGAATGCCACGGTCGTAATCATCGACATCGTAGAACGGCGCAATGCGGTCTTCCTTGGCCCAGTAGGCTTCGAAATAAGCAAACGGCTGATCATCGAAACAGCCGATCAACGTCACGGTGTGGGGGTCGGCGTCGAGTTTGCCCAGGTATTCGCGATGCTGTTCAAGGCTGCCCTCTTCCTGCCAGAAACTCGCCACCCGCGCACTGTTCTGCCAGCGATTGAACCGCGCCAGGTCCAGGTCGATGTCCAGCGTTCGCAGGGAAATCCACGCCCCCAGCCGCGCATCGAAACGTCGATAGACTTCACCGCGCGGTTTCACCGGGCGCAATGGATGACGCTTGCCAGCGCTGATCACCATTTGCTGCGGGTAGCCGCTGGTCAGCGATGTCCCCAGCCAAGGCTGCGGCAACTGCCAGAACAGTGTGCGCTCGCAGCGATACTGGCCGGCGAGTTCGGTCGACACCAGCAACCCGCTGAGCAAGGCTTCGGCGGGAGCTTTATCGAGGTGCCAGGTCAGGCGCTGGCAAGCCGGGTCACGGGCAAACAGCCAATAACCGGCGGCCCACACGGCCTGAGTGTCGACGCGAGCCTCGACATGCACGTGCAACTCGGGCTCACGCGTCAGCCGCAAGGTAATCAGCGGTTGCGCGTCCAGGCTCAGGCTCAGGCGGTTTTCGGTTTCATCCGCGACAAGGCGGTTGCCTGTCGGCAAAGCCACGGCAGTCAGGTCATTCAGATTGGGCATGGGTCGGGCTCACGATCATCGACAGTTCACTTAGGAACGTGAGCCAGGCTTGGAAATTTAGCGATGACTGTCGTAAACCTCAGAGTGACGTAAGCCAGATTTTGCTAATGATGTAGTCGTTCCCTACACCAGTGGCGATATGACTGACGATCTCCAAGTCCATTTGCGACGAGTCCGCCGTAAACGAACCCTCCAGGCGGTTTACCGCTGATGTAATCTCAGTGGGTGGGACAATGACACCAGCACTGGATTCAAGTGAGAGCACTGGAACTGCATAACGGTTTATCCAACGGCGCACGTCAATCCCAAAGGTATACACGCGCCCCACCTCTAAATCCTGGAAGCTCTTGCTTAACAGAACGCCTGAAGATCGACTGGTGAACGTGTTGCTGAATAATGCATAGCCATTCCCATCTTGCCTGACAGTGAGATCTCGAGGGTCAGCCGCAGCCTCTCCCCTCATCCAGCCGTTCCAGTTATCTGTCCCGTCCTTCGCACTGAACGTTGTTACATCTTCGTAGCGCAACACAATCTCAAGACTCAGTGGCGGAAACAAATCCGGGCAACCACATTCGCCGTTCTCCAGCGGCACCTGAAAAACAAACATGAGGTGACTGCGGTCAAGCAGGCCTTGAAAATGCTCCCAACTAATGTCTCGAGACCAACCTTTCACATATTCGTCTTGGGTTACAGGCTCCTTATCTACGATGAGCTGCATCATTGTCGAGCCATCCCGATTGTACCCACAGATATGCAAAGTAGTCGGTTGGCCAACCTCAATAGTCCGCCAACGGGCAACATCAACAGTGATACCGGACTCTCCATCCGGCGTCGGCACAGTCAGAAACTTGCCGACAGCTTGCTTCACCAACGGAGTTGGAAGACGCGGGAGTAAATTCGATTCGTTATTTGACATTGCAGATGCCTTTTCGTAATGAGGCTTTCCCCCATTAAAGGGTTCAGCACCGGAAAGTCATCTAACCGCAAGGCAATGAGAGCGACTACTGTCACATTTGACAGTTTGCTCCTCGAAAAAAGGAATTTACGACGTATGGGCGCCTGCTACTTTCCAGGGGGTTGAAGCCTTATCGTCAATCCTGGGGAACTGGCACGATGGCGATCTTGTAAGGATCGAAAATCCTCAGCATCTGGCCGTTGTCCCGCAACCCTTGCAGCAACTTGCCGAAGGCAACGCCACTGATGGGCGCCGTCGGACGGAGAATGGCGTAATGGTGATAGACCTGATCGATGCGCTCGGACACCAGCAACTGATCGGCGACCTTCTCGTTACGCAGCAGGTAATCGCTCAGGTAGGAGCGCGTCACCAGGGCAATGTCGGCGCGCCCGCGCAGCACCATCAGCAGGTTGCTGTCATGGGAATAGGTCAGCGTGGCGTTGTAGTTTTGCGCGAGGACTTTGGGGTCGGCATTGAAGTTGGCGAATTCGTAGTGATAGCCGCTGAACAGCGCCAGACGCTTGCCGGCAAGATCGGCGAAATAGTTCTGCTGACGATTGGGTATCCGTTGCGCGACAAAAATCTCGGCATCTTCCAGGCCCATGTCGACGCTGACGTGGGGAATGTCCTTCCAGCCCCAGTTCGGGTTCTCGAAAATAGCCATGTCCACCCGGCTCTGCTTGAAGTCACCGAAGCGTCGCGGAATGGATGTCGGCACGAGCACAAACTGGTAGTCGGTTTGCAAGGCATTGAGCGCCTCCACCAATTGCGGCAGAAGCCCGGTGTCAGCACCGGATTCAGGGCGTACGGTGTACGGCGGAAAATGCGCGGCACCGACCCGCACCAGTTGCGCCGCCGGAGACGGTAATACCCAAAGCGCTGCAAGCGCCGCCAGAAAAAGCCGCGAGGCCGTCCGAATTGGCGAAGACATCAAAACAACCCACTCCCCAAAAAAGTACGCATCAATTCATTCAAGCTAGGCGGTTTCGGCCACTTAGCCAGTTTCCTGCGGCTCCGGGCAACACTATTGTTTTTCTTCGAGCACCAGAATCAACGCCTCATCGGCCAATTGATCGAGGTTCACGCTGCCATCCGGGCGATACCAGGTCGTGGTCCAGGACAGCGCACCGGTCAGAAAACGCCGGGTGATAAACACGTCCCCGCGAATGAATCCCGCGTCCTTGGCCTCCCCCAGCACCTGCAGCCAGAGGTCTTCATAGATGTCGCGCAACGCCAACACCTTCGCTTGCCCGTCCTCGGACAGCGAACGCCATTCGTACACCAACACCGCCATGGCCTCGCCGCTGCCGCCCATGATCGACTGCAACTCACAGCGAATCAGCGCCAGTACCCGTTCGCGCACGTTTTCAGCTTCGGCGATCGCCGCACGCATCAACGCGGTGTTGTAGCGAATGGTTTCCTCCATCACAGCCCGCAGGATCTCGTCCTTGCTTTTGAAGTGATGAAAAATGCTGCCCGACTGAATGCCCACCGCGCCGGCCAGATCACGCACCGTGGTGCGCTCGTAGCCTTTGTTGCGGAACAGGTGAGCCGCCACTTGCAGCAATTTGCCACGGGCGCTGTCCGGGTCGGTCAACTGGCCGTTGTCGACCAATTCGCGCATTACCCTCAGGGCTTTTTGCTCGTCCACCCGTTCTCTCCTACAGTCGTACTCACCGCTAAAACAGCGGGGTTGCGCGGGCAATTTAAGCTGACGAAGGCAACCAAGCAAGCGCTCGGGCAGAAGATATTTAAGTCGTTTACAAACCAAGCGCTTGCTTGGTAGTCTCGATACACGTCTGAGGGAGGTGGCTATGGAAAGGGCTGTGCCTGAAACTGTTCGCATCGGTTGCGCCAGCGCCTTCTGGGGCGACACCTCGACCGCCGCCGCGCAACTGGTGGAAGGCGGACGCCTGGATTACCTGGTGTTCGATTATCTGGCCGAGATCACGATGTCGATCATGGCCGGTGCGCGGATGAAAGCCCCCCGGGCCGGCTACGCCAGCGACTTCATCGAAGTGCTCAGCCCGCTGCTCACGCAGCTCGCCGCACAGAACATCCGCGTCATCAGCAACGCCGGCGGCGTCAACCCGCAGGCCTGCGCCGCTGCCCTGCAAGCGGCCTGCGACAAGGCCGGCGTGGCGCTGAAAATCGCCGTGTTGCTGGGTGATGACCTGCAACCGCAGTTCAAACACCTGAGCACCCGCGGCCTTCGCGAAATGTTCAGCGGCGCGCCCTTGCCGCCGATGTGCGTCTCCACCAACGCCTACCTCGGCGCGCCAGGCATCGTCGAAGCCTTGCGCCTGGGCGCGGACATCGTCATTACCGGGCGCGTGGTCGACAGCGCCGTGGTCAGCGCTGCACTGGTGCATGAATTCGGCTGGTCCTGGCACGACTACGACAAACTCGCGCAAGCCGCACTCGCCGGTCACATCATCGAATGCGGCGCCCAGTGCACCGGCGGCAACTTCACCGATTGGCGCGACGCGCCCGACTACGAACACATCGGTTTCCCCATCGTCGAAGTCAGCGCCGACAGCCAGTTCATCGTCAGCAAACCCGAAGGCTCCGGCGGTCTCGTCACGCCACTCACGGTCGGCGAGCAGATGCTCTATGAAATCGGCGACCCGCAGGCCTATCTGCTGCCCGATGTGATTTGCGATTTCACCCAGGTCAAACTTCAGCAACAAGGCAAGAACGCAGTTCAGGTACACGGCGCCAAAGGCTTGCCGCCCACCGATCAGTACAAGGTCAGCGCGACGTATCCGGACGGTTTCCGCTGCACCGCCAGTTGCCTGATCGCCGGGATCGATGCGGTGGACAAGGCGCGGCGCGTCAGCGAAGCGATCATCAGCAAGACCTCGGAAATCTTCAGCCAGCGCGGTTGGGCGCCCTACAGCGAAGTCAATATTGAACTGCTCGGCAGCGAGGCCACGTACGGTCCCCATGGCCAGCGTCGCGACAGCCGCGAAGTGGTGATCAAACTCGCCGTGCGCCATCCGGACAAACAGGCGCTGATCGTGTTCTCCCGGGAAATCGCCCAGGCCGCCACCGGCATGGCGCCGGGGTTGACCGGCATCGTCGGCGGACGGCCGACGGTGTATCCGCTGATCCGGCTGTTCTCGTTCCTCATCGACAAATCCGCCTGCACGCTGGACATTGATCTCAATGGTCAACGTCATCCGTGCGCCCTGCCCGCCCTCGACGCGCTCACCACCGCGGACCTGCCGGTGCCGTACGACCCACCGAAACCCACCGGTCGCGCCGATGCCAGCGTGGCGCTGATCAAGCTCGCGGTCGCACGCTCGGGTGACAAGGGCAATCACAGCAACATCGGCGTCATGGCACGCGAGCCGGAGTACCTGCCGTGGATCGCCGAAGCCCTTACCCCGGAAGTGATGGTCGACTGGATGAGCCATGTGCTCGACCCGATTCACGGGCGCGTCGAGCGCTGGTACCTGCCCGCGACCCACAGCCTGAATTTCTTGCTGGAAAACGCCCTTGGCGGTGGTGGCGTGGCCAGTCTGCGGATCGATCCGCAAGGTAAAGCCTTCGCCCAACAACTGCTGGACATCCAGATTCCGGTGCCGCAGCGCATCGCCGACCAGGTCAACTAGAGGACTGCCGCCGTGGCCTACGATTCGATTTTCAAAGCTGATCTGTTTGCCGGCCAAAACATCATCGTCACCGGTGGCGGCAGCGGCATTGGTCGCTGCACCGCCCATGAACTGGCGGCCCTCGGCGCCCATGTGCTGTTGATCGGGCGCAATGCCGACAAACTGAAATCCGTGGTTGCCGAGATTACCGAGGATGGCGGCAAGGCCGATTGGCAGACCTGCGATATTCGCGACGAAGAAGCGGTCAAGCATCTGGTCAGCGAACTGATCCGCAAGCACGGTCCGATCCACGGACTGGTCAACAATGCCGGCGGCCAATTCCCCTCACCACTGGCCTCGATCAACCAGAAGGGTTTCGAAACGGTGATGCGCACCAACCTGGTGGGCGGTTTCCTGATGGCGCGCGAAGTCTTCAACCAGTCCATGAGCCAACACGGCGGCGCCATCGTCAACATGCTCGCCGACATGTGGAACGGCATGCCCGGCATGGGCCACTCGGGCGCGGCGCGCTCAGGCATGGACAACCTGACCAAGACCGCTGCGTTCGAATGGGGTTACGCCGGGGTGCGGGTCAATGCAGTGGCGCCGGGCTGGATCGCCTCCAGCGGCATGGACACTTACGAAGGTGCGTTCAAAGCGGTGATTCCGACCTTGCGCGAGCACGTGCCGCTGAAACGCATCGGCACCGAATCGGAAGTCAGCGCCGCGATCGTCTTCCTGCTCAGTCCGGCCGCAGCGTTTGTCAGTGGCAGCACCTTGCGTATCGACGGCGCCGCCAGCCTTGGCGGTCGGGCGTGGCCGATCCACAAGGCCAAGATCAGTGAGTCGTACAACGGGTTCCACCGCGCGTATTTGCCGGACGTGCTCAAGGACAAGGAATAAGTCATGCCGGTGATTCAGTCGCAAGTCGACCCGTTCAGCGAACAGTTTGCCCAGAACCGTGCAGCGATGCTGGCCGGGATAGAGCAAGTCCGTCAGCTCGAACAGAACCTGCTGAACAAAGCGGCCGAAGCCAAGCCCAGGTTCGACAAGCGCGGGCAATTGCTGCCCCGCGAACGCCTCAATCTTCTGCTCGACCCCGGTGCACCGTTCCTCGAACTGGCGAGCCTGGCCGGCTACAAATTGCATGACGACAAGGACGGCAGCTCAGCCGGCGGCGGTTTGATCGCCGGGATCGGTTACGTGTCCGGCGTGCGGGTTCTGGTCGTGGCGAACAACAGCGCGATCAAGGGCGGGACGATTTCCCCCAGCGGTTTGAAAAAGTCCCTGCGTCTGCAACAGATCGCCATGGAGAACAAACTGCCGGTGATCACCCTCGCCGAAAGCGGTGGCGCCAACCTCAATTACGCAGCGGAGATTTTCGTCGAAGGCGCGCGCAGTTTTGCCAATCAGGCGCGGATGTCGGCCATGGGGTTGCCGCAGATCACCGTGGTCCACGGTTCGGCCACGGCGGGCGGTGCTTATCAGCCAGGGCTCTCGGATTACACGGTAGTGGTGCGTGGCAAAGCCAAACTGTTTCTCGCCGGCCCGCCATTGCTGAAAGCCGCGACCGGAGAAGTGGCGACCGACGAAGAACTGGGCGGTGCCGAGATGCACGCGCAAACCGCCGGCACCGCTGAATACCTGGCCGAGAACGATGCCGATGGCGTGCGCCTGGTGCGCGAGATTGTCAGCCTGTTGTCATGGAACGAGCAGTTGCAATGGTTGCCCGAACGGCAGTGGAAAGAACCTCTCTACCCTATCGACGAGCTGCTGGGACTGATCCCGGACGATCCGAAAAAGCCCTACGACGTGCGCGAAATCATTGCGCGGATTGCCGACGGTTCGAACTTCCTTGAGTTCAAGGGTGAGTTCGATCAGCAAACCATTTGCGGCCATTTGCACATTCAGGGGCGCGCCTGCGGATTCATTGGCAACAACGGCCCGATCACCCCCAAAGGGGCGAGTAAAGCCGCGCAATTCATCCAGCTCTGCGATCAGAGCCAGACGCCGCTGCTGTTCTTTCACAACACCACCGGGTTCATGGTCGGCACCGAGTCGGAACAGCAAGGCGTGATCAAGCACGGCGCGAAGATGATTCAGGCGGTGGCCAACGCCCGCGTACCGAAACTGACCATCGTCGTCGGCGGTTCCTATGGTGCCGGTAACTACGCCATGTGCGGTCGCGGCCTCGACCCGCGCTTTATCTTCGCCTGGCCCAACAGCCGCACGGCGGTGATGGGCGGCGCGCAGGCCGGCAAGGTGCTGCGCATCGTCACCGAAGCCAAACAACTCAAGGACGGCCTGGTGCCCGACCCGAAAATGCTCGACATGCTGGAGCAGGTCACCGCACAGAAACTCGACAGCCAGTCCACCGCGCTTTATGGCAGCGCCAGTCTGTGGGACGACGGGCTCATCGATCCGCGGGACACCCGGACCCTGCTCGGTTACTTGCTGGACATCTGTCATGAGGCCGATGTGCGGCCGCTGCAAACCAACAGTTTTGGCGTAGCCCGGTTCTGAACCGGCCAGAGGAGAACAATAAAAATGATCTTCACCCAGGAACACGAAGCACTGCGCCGCACCGTTCGCCAATTCGTCGAAAACGAGATCAACCCGCACGTCGAGGCATGGGAAAAGGCCGGGCGCTTTCCCATCCACGAAATCTTCCGCAAGGCCGGTGACCTGGGCCTGCTGGGAATTTCCAAACCGGAAAAATTCGGCGGCATGGGGCTCGACTACAGCTATTCGATTGTCGCCGCCGAGGAGTTCGGCACCATTCATTGCGGCGGCATTCCGATGTCCATCGGTGTGCAGACCGACATGTGCACTCCAGCGCTGGCGCGCTTCGGTTCCGATGAACTGCGTGAAGAGTTTCTGCGCCCTGCCATTACCGGCGAACAGGTCGGTTGCATCGGCGTTTCCGAAGTCGGCGCCGGTTCCGACGTGGCCGGGTTGAAAACCACCGCCCGCAAGGACGGCGACGACTACGTGATCAACGGCAGCAAGATGTGGATCACCAACTCGCCAAGCGCCGATTTCATTTGTCTGCTGGCCAACACCTCGGACGACAAACCGCACATCAACAAGTCGCTGATCATGGTGCCGATGAACACGCCGGGGATCAGCCTCAGTTCGCATCTAGACAAGCTCGGCATGCGCAGCTCGGAAACCGCCCAGGTGTTTTTCGACAACGTGCGCGTGCCGCAACGCAACCGCATCGGCCATGAAGGCGCGGGCTTCATGATGCAAATGCTGCAGTTTCAGGAAGAACGCCTGTTCGGCGCGGCGAACATGATCAAGGGCCTGGAATACTGCATCGACAGCACCATCGAGTATTGCAAGGAACGTAAAACCTTCGGCAATGCGCTGATCGACAATCAGGTCATCCACTTTCGCCTCGCCGAACTGCAAACCGAAATCGAATGCCTGCGGGCGCTGGTCTATCAGGCCACCGAGCAGTACATCAAAGGTCAGGACGTCACGCGTCTGGCGTCGATGGCCAAACTCAAGGCCGGGCGACTGGGCCGCGAAGTCAGCGACAGTTGCCTGCAATATTGGGGCGGCATGGGCTTCATGTGGGACAACCCCGTGGCCCGCGCTTACCGCGATGTTCGGCTGGTGTCGATTGGCGGCGGCGCCGACGAAATCATGCTGGGGATCATCTGCAAACTCATGGGCATCCTGCCGGGGAAAAAGAAATGAGCACCCTGCCGGATTGCCAGACGTTATTGCTCGAACCGCATAACGGTGTGCTGCACATCACCCTCAACCGCCCGGAAAGCCGCAACGCCATGAGCCTGCAAATGGTCGCCGAACTGCGCGCGGTGCTGTTGGCCGTGCGCGATAACCGTGCGATTCGGGCCTTGGTGATCGGCGGTGCCGGTGGACATTTCTGTGCCGGTGGCGACATCAAGGACATGGCCAACGCCCGTGCTCAAGGCGCGAACGCCTACCGTGATCTGAACCGTGCGTTCGGCGCGCTGCTGCAAGAGGTGCAACACGCGCCGCAAGTGGTGATCACCGTGTTGCAAGGCGCAGTGCTTGGCGGCGGTTTGGGTCTGGCCTGCGTCAGCGATGTCGCCCTGGCGGATCATCAGGCGCAATTCGGGCTGCCGGAAACCAGCCTCGGCGTGCTGCCCGCGCAGATCGCGCCGTTTGTGGTCCAGCGCATCGGTTTGACTCAGGCCAGGCGCCTGGCGCTGACGGCGGCGCGGTTCGATGGCAACCAGGCGCGGCGCATGGGGCTGGTGCATTTTGTCGAGCATGACGCGCAAGCCTTGGCCGAGCGTCTCGGTGAAATTCTGGCGCACTTACTGTGCTGCGCGCCGGGGGCCAATGCGACGACCAAAAAACTGTTGCTGGCGAGTGCCGGGCAACCGTCGGATGCGTTGCTGGATGAAGCGGCCGAGTGGTTCAGCGAAGCGGTGATCGGAGCGGAAGGAGTCGAGGGCACGATGGCCTTCGTGCAGAAGCGTAAACCGGGGTGGGCGCCTTAAAAGCATCGCCAGCAAGCTGGCTCCTACACGGTCTAGTGAACGACACAAATCCCTGTAGGAGCCGGCTTGCCGGCGATGAGGCCATCACTTTCACCGCAAAAACCAAGGGAATAAACCATGCCCGCCCTGAAAAAAATCCTGATCGCCAACCGCGGTGAAATCGCCTGCCGCATCCAGCGCACGGCCCAATCCTTGGGCTACCGCACCGTCGCTGTGTTCAGCGACGCAGATGCGGATGCCTTGCACGTACAAATCGCCGACGAAGCCGTCAACATCGGCCCGGCCCCGGTCCAGCAGTCGTACCTGAACATCCCGGCCATCCTCGACGCCGCCCGCCGCACCGGTGCCGATTCGATCCACCCCGGCTACGGCTTCCTCTCGGAAAATGCCGAATTCGCCCGCGCCTGCCAGCACGCCGGCCTCACTTTCATCGGCCCCAGCCCCGAAGCCATCGAACTGATGGGCAGCAAACGCCTGTCGAAACTCGCCATGCTCGACGCCGGTGTGCCCTGCATCAAAGGCTATCAAGGCACCGGGCAGGACGATGCGAGCCTGAGCCGCGAAGCCGAACGCATCGGCTTTCCGCTGATGATCAAGGCCAGTGCCGGCGGTGGCGGGCGCGGCATGCGCCTGGTGCAAGATGCAGGGGATTTGCTCGCACAGATTCGCACCGCGCGCTCCGAGGCATTGAACGGATTTGGCAGCGACGAACTGATCCTCGAACAAGCGCTGATCGATCCGCGTCACGTTGAGGTTCAGCTGTTCGGCGACCAACACGGCAACCTGATCTACCTCGGCGAACGCGACTGTTCGATCCAGCGCCGCCATCAGAAAGTCATCGAAGAAGCGCCCTGCCCGGTCATGACCGCCGAACTGCGCCAGGCCATGGGGGAAGCGGCGCTCAAGGCCGGTCGCGCGGTGAACTATGTGGGCGCTGGCACTGTGGAGTTTCTGCTGGACGCGCACGGGCAGTTCTACTTTCTGGAAATGAACACGCGGTTGCAGGTGGAACACCCGGTGACTGAATTGATCACCGGCCTCGATCTGGTGGCCTGGCAGTTGCACGTCGCCGAAGGGCTACCGCTGCCATTGCGCCAGGAACAGGTGCAACTCAACGGCCACGCCATGGAAGTGCGGCTATATGCCGAAGACCCGACCCAAGGGTTCCTCCCGCAGACCGGGCGCATCACCACCTGGGAACCGGCCTTGCAGAGTGGAGCGCGGATCGACCATGGGTTGATCGAAGGTCAACACGTCAGCCCGTTCTATGACCCGATGCTGGGCAAGATCATCGCCCACGGCGCTACCCGTGAAGAAGCCCGGCGCAAGTTGCTGCGCGCGGTGCAAGACAGTGTGCTGCTGGGCTTGCCGAGCAATCAGCGCTTGCTTGCCAGCCTGCTGGAACATCCACGCTTCATCAGTGGCGAGTTCAGCACCGGGTTCATCCCGACGCATTTCGCCGACCATCCTTGTTTGCATCCGCATAACCCGAGTGCTGAAGAACTGGCGATTGCGGCGGCGCTGTTTTATCAGGCTTCGGCGCAGGCTCATCCCGCCGCGCTGGCCGGCTGGCGCAACAACGCCAGTGTGCCGCTGCACTATCGCATCGGCCTGGAGGATCGGGACTGGCCGGTGCAGTTGAACGCGGTACCAGGTGAACCGTACCGGATTGAAGTCGCCGCACAGGCCTTCGAACTGAACGTCATCCAGTGCGACGGACGCTGGGCCACCCTGGACATCAACGGCATCCGCCAGCGTCATGCGTATCGTCTGGAGGCCGGACAACTCTGGCTGTTCACCCGCCCCGGCAGCCTGCGCCTGGAGGATCGCACGCAAGCGCTGGTCAGCGGCCAGACCAGCGTCAGCTCCGGCACGCTCAAGGCGCCGATGGACGGCGCGATCGTCGACGTGCTGGTCGCACAAGGCAGCCCGGTCAGTAAAGGCCAACTGCTGGTGGTGCTGGAAGCAATGAAAATGGAGCATCCGCTCAAGTCCGGCATCGACGGCGTGCTCAAACGCTTGCAGGTCAAGGTCGGCGATCAGGTAAAAAATCGTCAGATTTTGTTGGAGGTCGAATAAGCCGCTAGGCGGATCCGTCGGGTTTGGCTACGCTCAAGCCCTATCAGGATGCGGATACCGGGAACCCTTCAATGCCTCACTGGCTGGTGATCGATCTGGAAGCCACCACCGATGAAGGTGGCTGGCCAGTTACGGAAATGGAAATCATCGAAATCGGCGCCACGCTGGTGGACCGCCAAGGGCGTGAGCAGGACCATTTCCAGCGCTTCGTGCGACCGCTGCGACGGCCCCTGCTCACGCCGTTTTGTCGCGAGTTGACCCGCATCACCCAGGCGAATATCGACAGCGCACAGGCGCTGACCGAGGTCTGGCCGGTCTTCGAGCGCTGGCTCGGCCAACATCATTCACGGCTGGAAGGCTGGGCCAGTTGGGGCGATTACGATCGCAGGCAACTGCTCCAGGAGTGGGAGCGCTTGCAACTCGACAGCCAACTGAGTCGCGTGCCGCACATGAACCTCAAGCAGCGCTTTGCCAAGGCCCGACGGCTGGAACGCCCGCTGGGACTCAACGGCGCCCTGCAACTGGCCGGCATGCAGTTCACCGGCCAGCAGCACCGGGCACTGGAAGATGCGCGCAATACAGCGCGTCTGTTACCGCTGATTCTCCCGCTCTAGAGAGGTGACGGCGCCAAGGGCCTTGTGCATACTGGCCGGCCCTTTTTAGCCCTTTTCGAGGAATCGCCCATGTTTAAAGTCAACGAGTACTTCGACGGCACCGTCAAGTCGATCGCCTTTGGCACCGCTGAAGGTCCGGCGACCATTGGCGTCATGGCTCCGGGCGAATACGAATTCGGCACCAGCCAGCGTGAAATCATGCACGTGGTGACCGGCGCCCTGACCGTCAAACTGCCAGACAGCACCAACTGGGAAACCTTCGCCGCCGGCAGCCAGTTCAACGTGCCAGCCAACAGCAAATTCCAGCTGAAAGTGGCCGTCGACACTGCTTACCTGTGCGAATACCGCGGCTAAAACCCCGGGTTTTCACAGCGCAAAAAAATGCCCGTGTCCTTGGACACGGGCATTTTTCATTCAGGGTCGCTTATTCCAGGATCGTGACCGGCATACCGACTTCGAGCTGGCCATTACCGTCATTGACCAGATTCTGGCCAAACATCGCACCGTCTTCCTGGGCACGATACTTCTGCAAGGTCGCGAGCGGTTCACGGTCATCGCTGCGTTCGCCGGTCTGCGGATCGATGGTGGTCAGAATGCAGCGCGAACACGGCTTGACCACACGAAACTCGACATCGCCGATACGAATACGCTTCCAGCCGTCCTCGGCATACGCCTCGCTGCCCTCGATCACCAGATTCGGTCGAAAACGCAGCATCTCCAACGAACGCCCGACTTTTTGTGACAGATCCTCAAGGGACGCCTGCCCGATCAGCAGCAACGGGAAGCCATCGGCGAAGGCCACCTGATCGTCGTCCTTGCCATAACCGGCCTGTGTGGTCCGAGCGCGATCAACCGGCACCTGCACCAGGCGAGTCGGCTTGCCAATGAATCTGCTGACCCAGGCCCCCGCCTCGTCACCGGCATCAGGCACACGCAAGGTGTCGCGCCAGATGGTCACGCCACGCAACTCAGCGTCGTTGGCAGGCAAGGCAATATCAATTGGCGTGTGGCCGGGAGCGCTGAGGGTCAAACCACCCTGGGCATTCCACAACGCCGACAGCTGGCTCATCTGCGCCACCGCACGCTGGGTCAGGAAGCGCCCGCTGGCCTCGTCCACCAGCATCCAGCGTCGATCCCCGTCCAGCCCCAGTTTGTCGAGACTGACCTGTTGCAGGATCTCGCCCTTGCCGGATTTCAACGGATAACGATAAAGCGCGCTCAGACGCAGCATGACCAGCTCCCTGGAGGACAAAAATGCCACCCTATACGAGCTTGATCGCCGAATCAAAGACTGCGAACTGGATTACCAACCCTGTGGGAGCGAGCAGGCTCGTTCCCACAGGAAACTGTATCGTGATCAGGCAGGCACTTCGTCGAGCATCAGGCGCTGACGCACCACATCGACCAGTTTGTCCGGCTGGAATTTGGAGAGGAAGTTGTCACAACCAACCTTCTTGACCATCGAGTCGTTGAAACTGCCGGACAACGAGGTGTGCAGAACCACGTAGAGGCCGCGCAGACGCGGATCGTTACGGATCTCGGTGGTCAGGCGATAGCCGTCCATTTCCGGCATCTCGGCGTCGGTGAAGATCATCAGCAATTTGTCGGTCATGTTCACGCCGGTATCCGCCCAGCCCTTGAGCATGTTCAGCGCTTTCAAGCCATCGCTGGCGATGTGCATCTTCACGCCCAACTGGCCGAGGGTGTCGCGCAACTGCGAGAGCGCCACGTTGGAGTCGTCCACCAGCAGCACTTCACGGCCACGGGCGCGCTCCAGTATTGGATCGTCGAGTTTGTCGCGGGACACCTTGGCGTTGTACGGAACGATTTCGGCGAGGACTTTCTCGACGTCGATAATCTCCACCAACTGATCATCGACCTTGCTGATGGCAGTCAGGTAATGCTGACGGCCGGCGCTGGTCGGCGGCGGCAGAATGGCTTCCCAGTTCATGTTGACGATGCGGTCCACACCGCCCACCAGGAAAGCCTGCACGGAGCGGTTATACTCGGTGACGATGATCGTGCTGGTAGGGCTCGGCACCAGCGGACGCATGCCGATGGCCTGGGACAGGTCGATCACCGGCAGCGTCTGGCCACGCAGGTTGACCACGCCGCAGACGAACGGATGGCGCTGGGGCATCAGGGTCAGTTTCGGCAGTTGCAGCACTTCCTGCACTTTGAAAACGTTGATCGCGAACAATTGCCGCCCAGCCAGGCGGAACATGAGAATTTCCAGGCGATTCTCACCCACCAGTTGCGTGCGTTGGTCTACCGTGTCGAGAATGCCGGCCATCAATGACTCCTGGTACTTGTTCTGATGAATTCACTAAAGAGGGTTATCGGCTGTTTTTTCAGGACCTTGACCCCGATGCAAAATGCCACGCTCAGGCATTGATGTCACATTAACATCATGCTTTACTGGCGCCATCACTTCATCTGCTTCACTCCCTGCGGCGCGACCCTGTTTCGTCCATTAGGTTCCCGTGCGTAAGGGATTCCCCTAGTAACAATCAGGCCCAACCTGATATTCGCAATATCCAATAGCCATTAATGTGACGCCATTCTCATTGCATGAACGGAGTCAGGCTTTTGTGTGCGATCGCAGGTCAGTGGCCATCCACCCTCTTGAACTCCTCCGCCTGCAGACAGCCCGGCTGGAGCGCGATCTCACGACGGCACGGCAACGCCATGGCGCAGATCATTCTCGCTGACACACACGACATTCCCTCACTTGACATGACGTTGTGGAGATAAGCATGCCGAACGACCGTAACGAGTGGGCCAAGCGGTTCCCGGAGTTTCTCGCCGAAGCTGAAACACTCCTGGCCAAATCCGAGGAGTGCCTGAGTCATTTGCAACTGATCAGCAATGACAAGGACGCCATCGAATGCATGCTCAGCACCCTGCTCAAGCTGGCCAACAAGGCCGATGCCCTCGCCCTGGTCGCCGTTTCGGAGTTTTCGCTGCACATTCATGGCCTGCTGAACCATGCCCAAAACCACGTCGACCTGCATGCTCAGGCGCTGGATGCGTTGAAAGACTGCTTCACATTGATGGCCTGGCAACTCGAACTGATCGATCAGACCACCGGCCAACTCAGCCTCGACGACAGTGAACAAACCTCATTGATCGAAGCCTTTGCCTACCAGGTCGGGCAAAACCAGTTTCAGCCACCGGTTAATTCCAAACCGTTCCGGCTCGTTTCCTTTACGGAGCGGCAGGCTTAATTTCACCCGATAATTACTCCGTGGTTTGTATTCATATTGCCAAGATGTCACTCTGTAACTTGATCACGCTCATGTCGCAATTGAATATTTCATGCCTGTCAACGACAGCCCGATACAAGTAACTATTCCCTTCCTGCCGATAAACTTTTCCATTGTGGAACTATCGTCCAAAACCTTTATTTCCTGACTCTATAGACATATATACCGAACGCGACCAACGGTATGTTAAGTGGTATTATGCCGACCATTAGTTGACGTCAATTAATGGCAGAGTGACTCAGACAGAGACCCGTCAGTCCATTAGACCGGTCTGCCCGCAGCGAACATCCATTGGCTCCATCCGTTATGTACGCCAGCCTCAAGTCAATCACCATGTGGCCCCCCTCCCGAGTAAACGCGCGTCGGTTCACGCTTTTGTTGTGTACCTGCTCGGCGCTCGGCAGCCTGCTGATCTATGGCCTGTCCACACGCTTGCCGTTAAGTCTGCTGCTGCTCAATATTGCAGCGCTGACGTGCGTCTGGGTGCAGCATCGCCTGTCGCGCAAGTCGATAAAGTTCGAGCCTCAAGAGCTCGCCGACCGTTTATTGAAGGTTCAGGAGAACGAACGCCACCGGCTCAGTCGTGAACTGCATGACGATATTGGCCAGTTATTGACCGCGGCAAAACTTCAAAGTGATTGGCTCAGACGCCGAATGCCCGAAGAACTGCAAGAGCAATGCGCGGCGCTCTGCGACACGCTGGAAGAAACCCTGACCAAAGTGCGTGACGTATCGGCCATCCTCAACCCCAGACAGTTGACCAGCCTGGGGCTGGAAGCCAGTCTGCGTGCACATTTGCTCAAGACACTGGGCAATACGACGGTGAACTGGAGCCTGGAATGCCATTCACGCTTGACCGGCATCCCCGAAGAAATGGCGGTGGCCGCCTTTCGAATCACCCAGGAAGCGGTGACCAACATACTGCGCCACGCCGAGGCGAAAAATCTGTTGGTCCGCCTGCAACGCCAGCCTCAAGGCTTGACGCTGTTGATCAGCGACGACGGCCTGGGTTTCGCGCCGGCGACGGATCCGGGTCGTGAGGGCCAGCGCGGAATGGCCGGAATGTCGGAACGTATCGATCAACTGGGCGGTACATTGACCGTCACCAGCGAACCGGGCAAAGGTACTCAAATCGAAGCTCTCTTCCCCTGGGCGCCACGTGCGCTCGAACGGGCCAGTACGAATAAGGTTATGCGTTGACTTGTAACTTACTTCTGGTGGATGACCACTCGCTTATCAGGGCTGGCGTGCGCGCTCTGGTGCTGGATATTCCCGGCTACGCCGTCATCGGCGAGGCCAATGACGGCTCGCAGCTGCTCGAAATGGTCGAGCATCTGTCCCCGGACATCGTGCTGCTGGATATTTCCATGAAGGAAACCGGTGGCCTTGAAGCCTTGCAGCGCCTCAAGCGCGTGCGCCCGCAAAGCAAGGTGCTGATTCTGTCGATGCACACCGACCCGGCGCTCATCATGCAGGCACTGGAATCCGGCGCCCACGGTTACCTGCTCAAGGACACCACGGCCACCGAACTCGAACATGCCCTGGAAGCCCTGCGCAACAACGAACGCTACCTGAGCCCGGCCATCGCCCATACGGTTATCAACCAGGCGCTAACCCGCAACCAGAAACATCAGCCGGAACCCGCGGACTCGCACAACCTGACCGCACGTCAGCTGGAAATCCTGCGGCTGATTGTTCGCGGAAAATCCACCCGGGAAATCGCCAATGGCCTGGGTTTGAGTATCAAGACGGTCGAAACCCACCGCTCGCAAATCATGAAGCGCTTGCAGATTTACGACGTGGCAGGCCTGGTGCTGTTCGCCGTGCGCGAGCAAATCATCAGTCTGGACGATTGATCATTGCCGGAACGCTCAGCAGCGGCGAGTCCTCGGGCAAATGTACCCGCAGTGCTGCCGGGCACGCCGAGAAACGCAAGCTGTCACCTTCCAGTGGTTCACCATCGAGATTGATGTAAAGACCTTCCGAGACCTTGATCTCGACCCATGGCAGACGGGCGCGCACAAACATGCTGTCGATACCGAAGCCGTCGGAGAGCAAACTTTTCAACGTACCCACCACTTCCTGCGGTGCAGGCAGAATACTGATATCCAGCAGACCGTCATCCGCCAGCGCCTGTGGGCACAGTACGTGACCACCGCCAGCCTGGCGGCCATTGCCGATGCCCAGTGCCAGCAGCTCGCCACTCCACTGAAAATCCGGGCCATGCAGCTCGCCATAGGCCGCATGCAACTCGCTGAAACGTGACAACCCCGTGAACAGGTAGGCCGCACCTCCAAGCACTTTCTTTAATTCCCCTGAGGTATTGGCCGTGACCTGACTGCCGAAGCCGCCCGTGGCCATATTCAGAAACACCTGCCCGCCGACCTCTCCCAGGTCGATGGCACACGGTTCAGTTTCCAGAAGATTCAAGGCTTGGGCGGGTTCCAGAGGCACACCGGCAGCGCGCGCGAAATCGTTGGCGGTTCCCAACGGCATCAGCACCAGACTGGCCTGCGTCGACTGTGCAGCCATGGCTTCGGCAATATCACGCAACGTTCCGTCACCGCCCCCAGCGATGATCTGCCTGTAGCCCGCCGCCAGAGCCTCATCCACCAGGCGTCGTGCGTCGCCGGCCTCCCAGGTCAATCGAACAGTCAACTCCCAACCTTGTGCGCGCCTGCCCTCGACCGCCGCACGAACCTCCTCGTTGAGCGCCTGCTTGCCATGCAGAATCAACAGTGCCTTGCGTTCGCTCATTGTGATCACCCCCATGTTTGCATTCCGTATGGGAGATGTTGACCGCGATGCGCACCATAAAAGTCGCAGGAAACCGAATTATTTCAAGGAGTCCGGGATTGAGGTCCTACAAGGCGGGATTTTTTCTTACAAAACCTGAGGAATCGGCTCAATTGACCCACCCGTTTGATTGGTACACCTTGGTGGCCGCGGTTTATCAGTCATCAGCAGGAATTACAGGGACGTACCATGCAAAGCCATGACATCAGGTTACCGGGCATCCCGGTTGCACCACTCGCGGAAAGACGGGCCAAACAGCAAGCCGAATTCAATAAAAGTACAAAACCCACTGGAGAAGCCGAAATGGAACCTCGCGTCGTCGAACTGGAAACTCACCTCGAATACATCCGACGAGACATGGATGAAGTCCGCAGTGACGTGAAATCGATCAAACACCGGCTTGCCTATTCAGCCGGTGGCACTGCCGTGGTGCTCGGCCTTCTGGGCTGGATCGCCAACAGTCGTTTCGACCAGGTCGTGGCACTCATCGCACATTAAGCGTCAGCCATCAACGCAAAACCCGGTTCGATCAACCGGGTTTGCGTGGCCAGCGTGAGGCAGATATCAGCCCAGAACTTCGCTCAGCGGGATGAAATACACGCTGTCACCTTCAATTAGCGTGTGATCCTCCAGCACTTCAACCAGACCATCGGCCCAGGCTGCGCTGCGCAGTACACCTGAACTCTGATTTTTGTAGATGATCGCCCGGCCGTTTTCCAGACGTCCACGCAAGTACTCGCGTCGACTGCCGGCTTTGGTCCAGTTAAACCCTGCCGGCACCTGAAATTTCAGCGGCTCAACCACTTTTACGCCTTGGCGGCGTAATAGATAGGGCCTTGCCAACAAGGCAAAGGTCACCAGGGTCGACGCCGGGTTACCGGGTAAACCAATGACCGGAACCCCACGGAAATGTCCGAAGGTCAGCGGTTTGCCCGGTTTGATAGCGAGTTTCCACAATGTCAGCTCGCCCTCCTCCCGTAAGGCAATGCCCAGAAAATCCGCCTCACCCACCGATACGCCACCGGTCGAGAGGATCAGATCGACGCTTGCCAAACTGGCAAGACGGGCACGAGTGGTCTCGAGGTCATCTGGAAGAATACCGGCGTCGATCACCTCACAACCCAATCGCTGCAACCAGCTGCAGAGCAACACACGATTGCTGTTGTAGATCTGGCCAGGTCCCAGCGGCTTACCCGGTTCAACCAATTCATCACCGGTGGACAAAACGGCGACGCGAACTTTGCGAATCACCTCAAGCTCTGCGCATCCCAGTGAAGCAGCCAGGCCCTGCTCAATTGGCCCAAGCCGTGTGCCGGCTGGCAGAATCAGTTCACCGAAGGTAGTTTCCTGGCCTTGTGGCCGGATGTTTTGTCCTGGCGCCAGGGCTTCGGTGAAACGGACTCGTTCATCCGCCTGGATTTCGGCGTTTTCCTGCATCTCTACGCAGTCGGCCCCAGCAGGAACCGGCGCACCGGTGAAGATTCGCGCACAGGTGCCGGGCGTCAAAGGCGGTGGAGCGTTGCCTGCAAAAATCTTCTGGCTGACCACCAACGGCTCTCCCGTCCAGTCGGCCGCGCGCAACGCATAACCATCCATTGCACTGTTGGGCCACGGAGGAAGATCAAGCGTCGAGATCAGGTCATCGGCCAGAACACGACCCTCAACCTGCGCCAGGGGCAAGCGCTCACGCTCACGAATCGGCGTGGCTTCAGCCATTTCCAGCAAGCGCGCCAGTGCGACTTCGACAGCCATCAGGCTGCCTGTCTTGCCTGGCTTACCCACGGGATTCACAGGGCTGCGCCTGTTTCAGATGAGGCACGAAATTGCATGGGCGGTGCCGCGAATCCAGTTGCTCAGCGAGAATACCGTCCCAACCGGTTCGCACAGCGTTGGTCGAGCCGGGCAAGCAGCAGACCAGCGTGCCATTGGCCAAACCGGCCAAGGCGCGGGACTGAACAGTGGAGGAGCCAATATCCGCCACCGATATCTGCCGGAAAAGCTCGCCAAATCCATCGACCTGCTTGTCCAGCAGGCAGCTCACCGCTTCGGGCGTGCTGTCGCGCCCGGTGAATCCCGTACCACCTGTGATCAGGACAACCTGCACCACATCGTCGGCAATCCAGTTGGCGACTTGCGCGCGGATTTTGTAGAGGTCATCTTTGAGCAGAACCCGAGAGGCCAGGTTATGGCCAGCAGCGATCAAGCGGTCAACGAAGACCTGGCCTGACGTGTCGGTTTCCAGAGTACGGGTATCGCTGACAGTCAGCACCGCGATGTTGAGCGGTGCGAAAGGTACATCAGCCTTGGCTTTCATAGGCTCGTCCAGTTGTAGGAGAAACAGCCCGGTGTTATATCACAGCGCCTCCTTTTTTCGCCGCCCCCATGGAGACCTGCCATGACCTCGAATACACATTTGCCACCCTGTTCCATTCTGCTCCTGGCAGGGGGGCGCGGCCAACGCATGGGCGGCCAGGACAAAGGGCTGATCGAGTGGCACGGCGAGCCACTGATCGCGCATTTGCATCGCAAGACCCGTCCGCTGAGCGATGACCTGATCATCTCCTGCAACAGGAACCTGGAAAAGTATGCGCCCTACGCCGACCTGTTGGTCCATGACGACGAAGGCGATTTCCCCGGTCCGTTGGCTGGCATGCGTGCAGGCCTGAAGGCCGCTCGTCATGCGTATCTGCTGGTATTGCCTTGTGACGTACCGCGCATCGATGCCGAGCTGCTCCACAGCATGCGCGAAACTGCCAGCGAGCATCCGGACAAACCGCTGATGCTGCGCCATGACGGACACTGGGAACCCTTGCTGTGCATCATTCCGCTTGCCCTGCGAGAAGCGTTCGAAAGTGCCTGGAATGACGGCGAACGCAGCCCGGGGCGCCTCATGCGCAAACTGGGCGCCACGGCGTTGCAGTGCCCCGACAACGATCCTCGCCTGGCCAACCTCAATACACCGGAACTGTTAAGTGCCCACAACACTGTGTCAGACTGACACGAGAATGAACTTGCGCGTGTCGCGAACGTCTCAAGCTCAGTTACCAAAAGAATTCATATTCGGAGACACACTAAATGACTCAACGGACCCTCGCCGCTTTCATGCTCGCACTCGGCCTCGCTACCCTTGCCGGTTGCGCATCGCCTGCAGTGATCACCTTGAATGATGGTCGCGAAATCCAGGCTGTCGACTCGCCAAAATACGATAAGGAATCGGGTTTCTACGAATTTGAACAGTTGGACGGCAAACAAACCCGCGTCAACAAGGATCAAGTTCGTACCGTCAAAGAGCTGTAATCTTTGCGGCACCAACCGGATACAGAAAAGCCCGCTTTATGCGGGCTTTTTCATGGCTGAAAAACAGCCATCACCATTGCAGGGTGATAGCGCTTTCGAAGTCTCTTTCCTCCCCCGTGACCGGGTCCACAAACCGAAGCCCTTGTGCGAGCAACTTCAACGGATTGGCATAGTCGTCTTCGACATCCTTGAGCACTTGCGGATAGAACGGGTCATTGCAGATGCTGGCCCCCAAAGCCGTCATGTGCACCCGCAACTGATGCTTCTTGCCTGTCACCGGGTAAAGCGCATATCGCCAGAGATCGCCGTTCTTCTCCCTGACCTCGACGGCCGTCTCGGTATTGCTGGCGCCCGGCCCCTCTTGCATACGAAAGAAAGGCTCGCCATCAACGAGCCGACTCTTGTGGACCAAGGGAAAGGTCAGTTCCGGCAATGCCCTGGCAATAGCCTCGTAGCGCTTTTCGATCTGCCGCGTTGGAAACAACGACTGATACGCGGAACGGCTCTGAGGATTGGCTGAAAACAGCACCAGCCCCGCCGTATGCCGATCAATGCGATGCAACGGCACCAGGTGCGGGTTATCCAGCCGACGGATCAACCGTCGAAGCAGCGTCTGCTCGACATATTCACCCGCTGGCGTCACAGGCAGGAAATGCGGCTTGTCAGCCACCACCAGGTGCTCGTCCGCGTACAGAATCGACTCGACCACAGGGATCGGCTTTTCGTCCGGCACTTCCCGAAAGTAGTGAATCCGCAGGCCTTCCTTGTAAGGAAGATCAAGGGCAATTGGCGCACCGTGCCCGTCGAGGACGCGACCACGGGCGATTCGGTCCAGCCATTGCTCGCGACCGATGGCACTGAAGTGCTCGCACAGGCATTCAAGTACGGTCTGCCACGGGCCGGCCGGCAAGTAGAGCGTACTGGCCTGACTGTGCGCAGCAGAAAAAGATGAAGTGGACATACGGAAGTTCTGACCCTCAATGCAGGGCGGCATTATCCAACAGAGGCCGGACCGAACCTAGCAGAGAATCCTCAGGCCGGAATCGACTGCGTGCGCGCCGCCGCTTCAGTGAACTCCTTGAGCCAGCGCAACACATCGACCGCCTCCCAGCGACCCGGATCGTAAAGTGCGTACAACAAGCCCTGATAGCCCACGACGTCCAGCTGCCGGTGATAACCCGCGCGCTGGAACAATGCTTCGATTTCAGCGAAACAGGTATTGAAATGCAGCTTGTTGAACGGTGTTTTTCCTTCCGTGACCAGGCCATCCAGACGCAACTCGTGGACGGCCTCACGCACTACGTCCACCGACATCCGGTTCACGCTGTTCTTCAACTGTTCGACATTGACCAAGATTCATCCCTCTGACTTCCGGGATCACCTGCCTGAATCCGCAATAAAGAGAACACGACAGGTGACCGGAATAACTGTATGCACATACAGTAACCGAATAACCTGCATTTCGCCAATGACCGAAACGAGAACAGCGACAGATGGGAATCGAGAAAAATGTCGAGGTCAGCGCAGGAACGCCACGACCTGGTCGGCACTGAATGGCCAACCCAGCTCAGCGCCGGTATCGACTCGCCGTAACACCGGAATGCGCAGGCTGTAGGCTTCGAACCATGATTCATCGTCAGCGATATCCACCAGCTCGACCAGCAGACCGTGCTCGACAAATTCCATCACTATGGCTTCGGCCACTTCGCAGAGATGGCACCCAAGGGTGCCGAAAAGCTGACATTCAGGAGGCATGAGCACACAACCCGGTAAAGTGAGCGTTTATTCTAGGCCCGCTATAAGAAGCAGTCGAGCCAATGACTCAGGCGCCTTGGCAACGACGCATTTCCAAAGTTTTCGGCAACTCCCTGACTCAAATCACTCAAGCGCAATGTCACTTGCGCGATGCTCGCGGCTTTTTTTGCCTCTACGCTTGAGTAACTCGCACCTTGACCGGAGTTTTTTGTGTTCGCCAACCTGTTGATCATCCTCGCCTCCTCTCTGGTGGTTATTGCACTGTTCCAGCGCCTGCGCCTGCCACCGGTGCTGGGCTATTTGTGCGTGGGGTTGATGATCGGGCCGACTGCGTTCAACTGGGTCAATGAAAGCGAGGAGTTGCCCGACCTCGCCGAGCTGGGCGTGGTGTTCCTGCTGTTCTCCCTCGGGCTGGAGTTTTCCCTGACGAAAATGCTCGCGTTGCGCCACGTGGTGTTTCGGCTGGGCGGCCTGCAAGTACTGGTCACCGCGACATTGCTTGGGGGGGTGCTGATGTTGCTCGGCATGTCGGTAACCCCTGCGCTGCTGCTCGGTGCCGGTCTGTCGCTGTCGTCCACCGCCATTGTCAGCAAGGAACTGGGCAGTCTCGGCGAGATTTTCAGCAGCCACGGCCAGAACGCCATTGCGGTGTTGCTGTTCCAGGACGTCGTGGCGGTGTTGCTGCTGACCCTGGTGCCTGTGTTCGCCGGGAACAGCGATCAGGCCTGGTACTGGGCGTTACCTGTGACGCTCGGCAAGACCGTTGTGCTGTTCGTCGGACTGTTGCTGACCAGTCGCTGGTTGCTGCCGCGGCTGTTCCATGAAGTGGCGGCGGCCCGCTCCGCCGAGCTGTTTGTGCTGCTGGCGCTGGTCATTGTGCTGCTGACCGCCTGGCTGACTCACCTGCTCGGACTCTCCCCTGCCCTGGGGGCATTTCTCGCCGGCATGCTGCTGGGGGAAAGTCATTACCGCCATCAAATCGAGGCCGATATCCGTCCGTTCCGCGACATTCTGCTCGGGGTATTTTTCGTCAGCATCGGCATGTTGATCGACCTGCAGTTGTTCGCCAGCCACGGCCTGCTGATCCTCGGCCTGACCATCGGCTTGCTGCTGATCAAAGGCTGCGTGGTCGCGCTGCTGGTCAAATGGCGCGGCAGCGATGTCGAGACCGCCTGGCGCAGCGGCCTGGCTTTGGCCCAAGGCGGCGAGTTCTGCTTCGCGTTGATGGCCCTGATGCAACAAAACAAAATGATGCCCGCCGACCTCGGCGGGCTGCTGCTGGCCGCGACTTTCTGCTCGATGCTGCTGACGCCACTGTTGCTGCGTTCGGCGCCCCGCATCGCAACGCGTCTGCACCGCAAGCCCAACGAAGAAGCCAAGCTCGACGAAATAAGCGCGCTGAACGCCGGACTGCACAGCCATGTGGTGATCTGTGGCTATGGTCGCGTCGGTCAGTCGATCGGGCGAGCGCTGCGCAATGCGCTGCAGCCCTATATCGCGCTGGACACCGATCCGGTGCGTGTCCAGGAAGCCGCCGTGGGTGAAACCTGTGTGCACTATGGCGACTCACGACGCGGTGAACTGCTGCTGGCGGTAGGACTGGCGCGCGCCAGGCTGCTGGTGATTGCCGTGGACCAGGCCGATATCGCGTTGCTGATTCTCCAGGAGGCGCGCCGATTAAACTCGACCGTTCCAATCCTGGTACGCACTCGGGACGACAGCCAACTGGCCGAGTTGAAAGCAGCCGGCGCCAGCGAAGTCGTGCCCGAATTGCTGGAGTCGAGCCTGATGCTCGCCTCCCATGCGTTGATCATGCTGGGTATACCCGCGCATCAGGTCCAAGAGCGAGCCGACCAGATACGGCATGACCGCTATCGCCTGCTGCACGGTTTTTATCCCGGTGCCGACGATGAAGAAACCTGACTCAGTCCTGGCTCACGGCGCCGATCTTGTGCACCGACAGGTCCGCGCCGTAATACTCTTCTTCCTGACTCAGGCGCAGGCCATGGAACGCCTTGATCACGCCATACACGGTAAAGCCGCCGGCCAGCGCCACGACCACCCCGAGGGAGGTTCCGATCAACTGACTGACCAGGCTCACCCCACCCAGGCCACCCAGTGCGCTCTGACCGAAAATGCCACAGGCGATCCCGCCCCAGACACCGCACAGACCGTGCAACGGCCAGACACCCAATACGTCATCGATGTGCCATTTGCCTTGCGCAGCGGTAAAGCACCAGACAAACAGCGCCCCGGCGATGGCGCCGGTCACGAGCGCGCCGACCGGGTGCATCAGATCGGAACCGGCGCAGATCGCCACCAGCCCGGCCAGCGGGCCGTTATGCAGAAAGCCCGGGTCATTGCGCCCGACGATCAGCGCTGCCACGGTGCCGCCCACCATGGCCATCAGCGAGTTCACCGCGACCAACCCGCTGACACCCTGCAGGGTTTGCGCACTCATCACGTTAAAACCGAACCAGCCCACAATGAGAATCCACGAGCCCAGGGCCAGGAAGGGAATGCTCGACGGTGCGAACGCCACCAGGCGTCCCTCGCGATAGCGACCTTGCCTCGGCCCGAGCAACAACACCGCTGCCAGCGCCAGCCAGCCGCCCATGGCATGGACTACCACCGAACCGGCGAAATCATGGAAGCTGGCACCAAAGCGCGCCAGCAACCAGGCCTGCAAGCCAAAGTTGCCGTTCCAGATCATGCCTTCGAAAAAGGGATAGATGAACGCCACGATCAACGCCGTCGCACACAACTGCGGAACGAACCGGGCGCGCTCGGCGATGCCGCCGGAAATGATTGCCGGTATGGCTGCGGCGAACGTCAGCAGAAAGAAAAACTTCACCAGGCCATAGCCATGATCGGCATTGATCACCGCCGCCGGTTGCATGAAGGTGACCCCGTAGGAAATCCAATAGCCTATAAAGAAGTAGGCAAGGGTCGAAATGGCGAAGTCGCTGAGGATCTTCGACAAGGCGTTAACCTGATTCTTCTGTCGAACCGTGCCGACTTCGAGAAAGGCAAAACCGGCGTGCATGGCCAAGACCATGACTGCACCGATCAGAATGAACAACGTGTTGGAGCTATGGACCAGACTGTCCACAGCGCTTTGCAGATTTTCCATGGAGTTGGCAGACCTGAAGGCTAAAAAAGCACCAAAGCAGTTCGCGCAGACAATTCATGCACCAAGTTGCAACTTCGCCGGATCAGTCCATTGATCCCGATGAGTCACTTTGGCGCACAAGGTTGGAACCTTTGCGCGAGGTTTCATTATTTGAGATAAGGTTTTGCTCGATTCTTGCCCAGCAACAGCGCAAACACGCGGGCTGACGCACCACGACATAGCAAAAGTTGTACCAGTCATTTGTACTGAACCTTCGCGCAAGGCTCATACTCGAACGCAACAGAAGCCACTTACGGAGATCACCAATGGCCAGCATCAAGGCAAAGACTGCTCAAGAAATCCTGATGAACGACTTCCAGACCCTGGTCAGCGACACCGAGCGGTTGCTGGAACACACCGCCACATTGGCCGGTGATCAGGCGGATGAGTTGCGCGAACAGATCCACGACAGCCTGCTGCGTGCACGCGAAACCTTGAAACTGACTGAAGACTCCCTGCGCGAACGCGGCAAGGCCGCCGTCACCGCCACTGAAGACTATGTTCAGGCCAACCCATGGCAATCGGTCGGGATCGCGGCCGGCGTGGGTTTCCTGATCGGTCTGCTGGCAACACGGCGCTGATTATGGCGATCGGTGAATCCGGCTCGTCCGAGACGGGCCCAAGCTCCTCATCGCGGCGCCTGGGTGCCGCTTTCCTTGGACTGCTGCACAGCCATGTCGAACTGTTCGGCATCGAATTGCAGGAACAAAAAGCCCGCACCGTCAGCCTGTTGCTGTTCGCAGGCCTGGCGCTGGTGTTTGCCTTGCTGTTGCTGGTGGGGTTGTCGACGCTGGTGTTGATCCTGTTTTGGGACACCTATCGCCTGCCCGCCATCATCGGGCTCTGCGTGTTCTACACCCTCGCGGCCATCTTCTGCGCGATGCGCTTGAGAGCAGCGATTTTCGATGAATCCTCGCCCTTCAATGGCACCCTGGAAGAACTGGCCAACGATCGGGAGCGCCTGCTGCCATGAGCCTGCCTGAACTGCCTCACAACAGCTCGCGCACGGAAATGCGCAAGGCGCTGATCCGTCTGCGCATGGAGATGCATCGCCAGGAAATCCGTCACGAATCCGCGCAACTGCTGCAACCCTTGCAACGTGTGCGCGGGATGACACAAAACCTGCAAGACGGCTTCGGCATCAAGCACGCCCCGCTCTGGGGCGTAGCGGCCGTGACCCTGCTGGGCTTTTTGACCGGCAAGGGCGCCAAGAGCGGTGGCGTCAGCACCCTGACTCGACTGGTTCGGCTAGGCACCACGCTGGGGCCGCTGATCAAGCTGATCCTGCAAGGCAACTCGCCCAAACACTGAAGCCACTAGCTGGCTGCATTCTTGCAACATCTCCGGGATGAACCTCTTTATCGAGGGGTTCAAACCTGCGCGCCTACCCGGCATCAGGTTTAATCCAAAAACAAGACCTTACTAAGGAGGCCTCGTGATCGACGGGCAACCGCTCGCCTGCTTTCAGCCGTTCATCGATACCGCCACCGGCCGTATCGCCGGCGTCGAAGCACTGGGCCGACTGCGTCAGGCCGACGGTCAATTGGCCTCGGTGGGTCCACTGTTCGCCGACCCGAGAACACCCGCCATCGCCCTGCGTCGCCTGGACCGCCAGATCCGCGATAACGCCCTGAGCCGTTTGCATGAAGCGCCCCCGGAGTGGTTTCTCAGCCTGAACATGTCACCGCGCTGGATCAGTCGCTTGCGCGCGGACCAGGCACTGCCGAGCCTCAAGCAATTGAGCCGGCACGGCGTCGACCCGCAGCGAATCGTGTTCGAGATCACTGAACTGGGCGGTGACATCCAGCGTCTGGCTGACGTGGTGGCGCGATACCGGCACGCCGGTGCGCGAATCGCCATCGATGATTTCGGTGCCGGTTACTCACAGCTTGATCGCGTGCTGGCCCTGCAACCGGACATTCTCAAGCTCGACATGCGACTGTTCCAGGCCGCGGCGTTGGGCGGCCCCAGCAGCGACGTGGTCAAGGCCCTGGCGCAAATGGCGGAGAAAACCGGGTGCTGGATCATTGCCGAAGGGGTGGAAACCGAGGCTCAATTGAATTTTGCCCTGGAGTGCGGATCGCGCTATGTGCAGGGTTTTCTGTTCGCCCGTGCGCAGGCTGACTTCTTCGCCACCGACGCCTTCGTCGAGCGCTTCGCCCAGCTGCGTCAGCGCTATGTACAGCAAAAACTGACTGAGCGCGGTCGCCTGATGAGCATGCGCCAGCAACTTTGCGAGCTGATGGCGATTCTGCAAGCCTGGGCCCAGGCCAGCGCACCGCTGAGCGCATTGCCACAATTGGACGCCTTTCCCTGGCTCTTGCGTTTCTATCAATGCGACCGCCACGGCACCCAACTGACGCCCAACCTCGAATGGCGCAACAGCGGCTGGGAAGCCGACGATCGCTACCTGGGCCATAACTGGTCATGGCGTCCGTACTTTTATCATTTGCTGGCGGAGGGTTGGGATGAGCGCCGACTGACGCTTTCCAACACTTACCGCGACGCCACCAGCAACCAGTACTGCCTCACCGCCGGGCAATTTTTCGCCAACGGCGAGCGACTGCTGCTCATCGACATCGACGCTGCGGGGCTGTAGTTCCGCTTGCAGGTCCTGACGCGAACCGGGAAGCTTAAGGCATCAGTCACCTGACGGAGAGAATCAGCCTTGGATTGGCAAACCCTGCTTACCCGCGAACGCCTCGGAAAGCCGCTGCACAGCCCGGAAGAACTCGGCCGCAGCCCTTTCCACAAAGACCACGACCGCATCATTTTCTCGGGAGCGTTTCGCCGCCTCGGACGCAAGACCCAGGTGCATCCGGTCACCAGCAACGATCACATCCACACGCGCCTGACCCACTCGCTGGAAGTCAGTTGCGTCGGCCGCTCGCTGGGCATGCGTGTCGGTGAAACCATCCGCAGCGCCCTGCCCGACTGGTGCGAACCCAGTGATCTGGGCATGGTGGTGCAATCCGCTTGCCTGGCCCACGACATCGGCAACCCGCCCTTCGGCCACTCCGGCGAAGACGCGATCCGTCACTGGTTCCAACAGGCTGCCGGCCGCGGCTGGCTGGATGCAATGAGCGAAGCCGAACGTAATGACTTCCTCAACTTCGAAGGCAACGCCCAAGGTTTCCGGGTGCTCACCCAACTTGAGTACCATCAGTTCGATGGCGGTACCCGGCTGACCTACGCCACGCTGGGCACTTACCTGAAATACCCATGGACGGCCATGCACGCCGATTCGCTGGGTTACAAGAAGCACAAATTCGGCTGCTATCAGAGTGAGTTGCCGCTGCTGGAGCAGATCGCCCATAAACTCGGCCTGCCGCAACTCGAAGAGCAGCGCTGGGCCCGCCATCCGCTGGTCTATCTGATGGAGGCCGCCGATGACATCTGCTACGCGCTGATCGATCTGGAAGACGGTCTGGAAATGGAGTTGCTGGAGTACGCTGAAGTCGAGTCCCTGTTGCTGGACCTGGTCGGCGACGATCTGCCGGAAACCTATCGCCTGCTCGGCCCGAGTGACTCGCGCCGACGCAAACTGGCGATCCTGCGCGGCAAGGCCATCGAACACCTGACCAACGCCGCCGCCCGCGCTTTTGTCGAGCAACAGGATGCATTGCTGGCCGGTACACTGCCCGGTGATCTGGTGGAGCACATGCACGGTCCGGCCAAGCGTTGCGTACTGAATGCCAAGGACATGGCGCGCAAGAAAATCTTTCAGGACAAGCGCAAGACCCTGCACGAAATCGGTGCCTATACCACGCTGGAAATCCTGCTCAACGCCTTCTGCGGCGCAGCCCTGGAACAGCACAACGGGCGGGCGCCTTCGTTCAAGAGCCGTCGCATCCTCGATTTGCTGGGTAACAACGCGCCAGACCCTCACGGGCCATTGCACACGTCGTTCCTGCGCATGATTGACTTCATCGCCGGCATGACCGACAGCTATGCCAGCGAAATGGCCCTGGAGATGACCGGACGTTCGAGCCACTGACGAGAGCAGGTTGATCAGCCATTACGCCACCTGAAATGGCTGATCAGCCTCCCAACGCCCAAGTGCACTCAACGCTCGCTGAATCGCCCTACACCTCACGTCGAGCAAGCTGATCGATTACTCGGAATACTCGCGAAATAATCACGCGTCCCAGAGACGAAGCGTGAGTAACTCCATGTTCAAAGACGACCTGCGCATCCTGCTGGTGGAAGATCATCCCTTTCAACTCAGGGCAACTCAGTACCTGCTTGAAAGTTACGGCTTCACTCAAGTGACCACCACCGACAGTGCCAAAGGCGCGTTGCAGCAAATGTTCAGGGCTGTGCAACCGTTCGATATTCTATTGTGCGATCAATGTTTGCCCGACCTTCCCGGACTTGATCTTGTCCAGTTCGCCAGTCATCGAGGAATGATCAGGCAGGCCATACTGTTAAGCAGCCTGAGTTGTACAGAACTTGATGAAATTGAGAAAACAGCCAACGAGCGGGGGCTACCCTTACTTGGTTATTTGATCAAACCCTTGAAACAATCCGAATTCAGAAACTTATTGACCTTGGCCTCATTATAAAAACAGCACAAGTGCGATAACTGCTTTTCGATACACAACTTGAAAACAACAAACAAAAACTCCCAACAGACTGACTGACCACACGCAACTTCCAGCCATCTTCATTAAAAACCTAGTTGATTCGTAGCCCCTTTCCTATTCGTTTGTAGGATTATTCCTATATTGCTGCTTGAGGTCCGTCAGTTCATGCGTCCCCTCAACTATCTGAGCTAAGGTGCGCGCTTTATTAGAGCTCGTATGGGATTTGATTATGAACTCCGTTTTTATTGTCGACGATCACCCCGTCATCCGTCTCGCCGTCCGAATGTTGCTGGAGCACGAAGGCTACAAAGTCGTCGGCGAAACCGACAATGGGGTCGATGCCATGCAGATGGTTCGCGAATGCATGCCCGACCTGGTCATTCTCGATATCAGCATTCCGAAACTGGATGGTCTCGAAGTTCTCGCCCGCTTCAACGCGATGAGTACCCCCCTGAAAACACTGGTATTAACTGCACAATGCCCGACACTTTTCGGTATTCGCTGCATGCAGTCCGGTGCTTCAGGTTATGTATGCAAACAGGAAGACCTGAGTGAACTGGTGAGTGCTATCAAAGCAGTATTGTCCGGTTACAACTACTTCCCGAGCCAGGCCCTGAATCCTGTTCGCGGCGATGAGGTGCGCTGTGCAGAACTGGAACTGTTCAAGTCAGTCAACGACCGAGAGCTGATGGTGTTGCAACTTTTTGCCCAGGGCCGCACCAACAAGGAAATTGCCAAAGGCATGTTTCTCAGCAACAAGACTGTGAGCACCTACAAAAAAAGACTCATGCAAAAACTCAGAGCCAAATCCCTGGTTGAACTCATCGAGATGGCAAAACGTAACGCATTGGTGTGAGACACAGGATGCCCAGTCGCATAAAGGATTATCTGCTACTCATGGCCGCCGCATGCCTGACCTCTTCGGTGCTTGCCGCACAGCCAGCCAGCGAGCACTACAACCTGCTCAGTCGCTCAACGGCCGGACACCTGGACGTCCAACTGGATCAAGCACAACAACAATGGATCACCGGTAAACGGCAACTGATTCTCGGCACGTCAGCGCCGGACTACCCACCTTTCGACCTGACCGTCAGCGGCCAGGATTACGAAGGTTTCACCGCCGATTACGCGGGCCTCCTCGGCAAGGCCATCGGTTTGCCGATCAAGGTGCAGCGCTTCGCGTCCCGAGGGGCTGCGATCAAGGCGCTCGAAAAAGGCGAGGTCGATCTGCTCGGCACCGCCAATGGCTTCGAGGCTCACAACGCCGATATCGTGCTTTCAACCCCCTACGCCGTGGACCAGCCGGTTCTGGTGACACGGGAAGGAGAAACCCGATCCCTGACCGACGGCCTCGCCGGTCTGCGGTTGAGCATGGTGTATCACTATTTGCCGCTGGAGGAAGTCCGGGCCCTGTATCCCAAAGCCGTTATCACGTCTTATCCGTCCTATCAGAATGCAATCAATGCCGTGGCTTTCGACCAGGCTGACGTCTTCCTCGGCGACACCATCTCGACCCACTACATGATCAACAAGGGTTACCTGAACAATATCCGCATGGCCAACTTCGGCAAACACGAGGCCCACGGATTCAGTTTTGCCGTGCATAAAGACAACCCGGAACTGCTCGCAATCATCAACGCGATGCTCATGGCCATCCCCGCCAGCGAGCGGGAAAACATTGCCGAACGCTGGAGTGCCGGCAGCGACATTCTGCTCACCGACCAGAAACTGCAGCTCACCCACCTCGAAGAACGCTGGCTCGCGCAACATCCGGTGGTGCGCGTGGTGGTCAATGAAGCCTATGCACCGCTGACGTTTTTCGACAGCGATGGCAACTTTCGCGGCGTTACCGCAGACCTGCTTGAACTGATCAGATTGCGTACCGGCCTGCGCTTCGATATCCGACGCAGCCGAAGCGATGACGAGATGATCAAACAGATCAAAGATCATCAGGCCGACGTGATCGCCGCCCTGCTCCCCAGCGATGAACGTGAAACGATCCTGAACTTCACCCGTCCCTATCTGCAAAACTCCTTTGTGTTGCTGACGCGCAAAGCCGCCGACAGCCCGACCAACCTTGAGCAACTGCAAGGCAAGCGCCTGACCATCGCCCAAGGCAATCCACTGGTGGATTACCTGCGTCGGGAGTTCCCGCGAATCAAGCTGATAGAGACGCCAGACACGTTCAGCGCGGTTGAGTTGCTCGCCGAAGGCAAAGCGGAAGGTGCGGTGAACTCACTGGTGATCGCCAACTACTTCATGTCATCGCGTCTCTTTGAACACACGCTTCAGATCAGCACCACCATCGGCACCCGCCAGGCCGCGTTCTCGCTGGCGACCGGGCAAGACGCCAAAGAACTCAACGCCATCCTCAACAAGGCGCTGCTGAGCATCGCGCCGGAAGAGCTCGGCATCATCAACAGCCGCTGGCGTGGCTATTCGGCTTCATCGCAAAGTACCTGGCGCAACTACCAGCGATTGTTCTATCAGATCGTTATCGGTGCCGGCGTGCTGCTGCTGATTTCCGCGGCGTGGAACGCTTACATGCGTCGCCAGATAAAACAACGCCAGGCGGCTGAGCGTGCGTTGAACGATCAATTGCGTGAACGGCGGCAACTGTTCGACGAGCTGCGCTGCGCGAAAGATCGCGCCGATGAAGCCAACCGGGCCAAAAGCACGTTCCTGGCGACCATGAGCCATGAAATCCGCACCCCGATGAATGCCGTCATCGGCATGCTCGAACTGACGCTGAGGCGGATCGATCGCAACCATCCGGATCGCCCGGCCATCGACGTGGCGTACAACTCGGCGAAGGACCTGCTGGCACTGATCGGGGACATTCTCGACATCGCCCGCATCGAATCCGGGCGCTTGAGCCTGAGCCCGCAACGCGTCAATCCGCTTGAAATCATCGGCTCGGTTGCAAGGATCTTCGATGGGCTGGCCCGCCAGAAAAACCTCGATCTGCGACTTGAGTTCAACCCGGCCAACCCGCCCGTCGGTGTCCTGCTGGACCCAATGCGTTTCAAGCAGGTGCTGTCGAATCTGGTCAGCAACGCCATTAAATTCACCGAGCAAGGCGAGGTCAGAATCACCGTTGAGTTGCTCCCGGGCACCGAGCCCGGGCACATCCGGATGCTGTTGCTGGTTGAGGACAGCGGCATCGGTATCAGCGAACAGGATCAGCAACGCCTGTTCGAACCTTTCGCCCAGGCCAATGACCACGGGCAGGCCGGCAGAGGCGGCGCCGGGTTGGGTCTGGTGATCAGCCGAAGCCTGTGCGAAATGATGGGCGGCAGCCTGCATTTGAGCAGCCAGCCGGGGGTAGGTACGCAGGTTCAGGTTTCGCTGCACCTGGCCACAGTCCCCGTCGAACAGGTGCCGAAAGCTGCTGAAGTGCCCATCCACACGACGACGCCCTTGAACGTTCTGGTGGTCGACGATCACCCGGCCAATCGCTTGCTGATGTGTCAGCAACTGGAGTTTCTGGGGCATCGATTCAGCGTCGCAGAAGACGGCGAAGCTGGACTGGAAGCGTGGAAAAACGGGCTGTTCGATCTGGTGATTGTCGATTCCAACATGCCGATCATGAACGGATACGAGCTGACCCGCGCCATTCGCCGCCATGAACAGCATTCGAAACGACCGCCCTGCACCGTGCTCGGCTTCACCGCCAACGCACAGCCCGAAGAGCTACTGCGCTGCAAACAAGCCGGGATGGACGACTGCCTGTTCAAGCCACTGACGCTGACCGCGTTGAGCGAATGGGTGGCCGGCATCAAACCGCCCGTTCGCGATCCCGCCTTCAGCCTGCAAGGTCTGCACCTGTTGACCGGTGGCAATCCCGTGATGGACAGGCGATTGTTGACCGAGCTGCAGAGCAGTAACCGCCAGGACCTGCTAGCGCTGCGGGCATTATCCCGGTCAAAAGACCCGCGGGCTTTTCTCGACATCGCCCACAAAATCAAGGGCGCCGCGCGCATTGTCCAGGCCACCCGTTTGATGGACAGCTGCGAGGCGCTTGAGCAGGTCTGCCTTGGCGTCTTCCATCAAGAAGAAGTGGCGCAATGCTGCAAAGCCATGGAGCGCGCCATGCTTGAACTGGAACAGGCATTGCAGCAACAAATTGGACAAAACGACAAAAGCAGAATGACGGAGCCTTAACTATGCTTGGTCGCTGAGCAGTGTGTTAAACATCATGGAGAGACCCCGCAATGACCAGCCCACTGCGCCCGGATCAACGACGGTTTCCCCTGCACGTCCATATCAGCGTGATGTTCACCTTCCTGTTGCTGCTGACTGGCGTGGTGCTGGGCATTTTCAACTATGGGCAAACCACGCAAATCATTCTGTCCAGCAGTGAGAAGCTCTTCGAGCGCATCGAGCAAGATGTCCGCCTGGACCTGCACGCCACCTATGGGCCCATTCGCCATCTGTTGAGCCTGTTGGTGTTCAACCCGGCGGCGCAGGCGCCTGACCTGGAGCAGCGCCTGGCATTGCTCAAACCCTTCAGCCAGTCGCTCAAGGACAATCCTGACCTGGCCTCGCTGTATCTGGGCTACGACAACGGTGATTTCTTCATGGTTCGCCCCTTGCGAACCGCCACCCTGAAAGCGCTGCTCAAGGCCCCGGACAAGGCGGTTTATCAAGTCTGGAGCATCGAGCAAAACCGCGGCCCGGTGCATTCCCAGTCATTGTTTTTCGATCAGGACCTGAACCTCCTCAGCCGTCACGACAACCCCGACGACACCTACGATCCGCGCACCCGCGCCTGGTACTCCAGCGCTCGCGGCGACAGCGATCAGATCACCACCGAGCCCTACCTCTTTTTCTCCACCCGCAATATCGGCACCACCCTCGCCCGGCGCAGCGGCGAGCACGCCATCATGGGCGCCGACCTGACCCTGGCGGAACTGTCCGCGACGCTGGCCAAGCACGTTGTAACCCCCAATACCGAAATCGTGCTGTTCGATGCCCAGGGCAATGCCATCGCATACCCCGACAGCAACAAACTGATCGTCGACGATCAGACCGCACGCTTGAGCAAGGCTGCCGACCTGAGTCCCGGCCTCGGCGCATTGCTGAACAACCCGCCAACAGGCAATCGGCTGAGGGCCGCCGGCCGGCAGTGGATCGTTGCCCGCAGCAGCATGCAGGAAGGTGGTCCGCAGGGGCTGCAACTGGCGCTGCTGGTACCGGAAGACGAATTGCTCGCCGATGCCTACCGCATGCGTTGGCAGGGCGCGCTGATTACGCTGGCCACGTTGCTTTTGTGCCTGCCCTTGGGCTGGTTGACCTCCAGAATTCTGGTCACCCCCCTGCGTGCTCTGGTGCAGGAAGCCGATGCGATTCGCAGTTTCAATTTCAAATTTCCGGCCTCCCGTCGCTCTCCGGTACTCGAAGTCGACCAACTGAGCGTGTCGATGGCGCGCATGAAAGACACCCTGGCGAGTTTTTTCCGGATCACCGACAGCCTGAGCGCCGAGACCCGGTTTGCCCCCTTGCTGGAAAGGGTGTTGTTCGAAACCGTGAAAATCGGACAGGCCCAGGCGGGCCTGATCTATCTGCGGGAAAATGACGGCGATCGCATGACACCTCACGGTCTGGTCATCAACGACATTTCACAGGCATTGCCCTCATTCGACATTCGCAGCCATGAACTCCAGGACCCACAGAGCCCTGCCTGGCTACAGCAGCTGTCGCATGCCGACAACGTGGTCACCAGCCTCGGTTTCGAACAGGTGGGGGATTTGCAGAAAGTGTTGCTGGCGATGGAATGCCCGCGAGTGCATCTGATCGGTATCCGCCTGCACAATCGCCATAACGAAACCGTGGGCCTGCTGGTCCTGTTGCTGGCGGACAGCGGCGATCAAAGTGATCTGGAAAAACTTCGTCCGGACCGTATCGCGTTCCTTCAGGCTGTGTCCGGCGCGGCGGCCGTGAGTATCGAAAGTCAGCGCCTGCAAGCCAAACAGAAGCAACTGCTGGACGCGTTCATTCAACTGCTGGCCGGCGCCATTGACGCAAAAAGTCCCTACACCGGAGGTCATTGCCAGCGAGTGCCGGCGCTGACGTTGATGCTCGCCCAGGCTGCCGCGGCGAGTCAGGACCCGGCCTTCAGCAGTTATCAACCGACCGAGGACGAGTGGGAGGCGCTGCACATCGCCGCCTGGCTACATGACTGCGGCAAGGTCACTACGCCGGAGTACGTGGTCGATAAAGCCACCAAGCTGGAAACCCTGAACGACCGCATCCATGAGATCCGCACCCGCTTCGAAGTACTAAAGCGCGATGCCTGGATCAGCTACTGGCAAGCCATTGCCCTGGGCGGTGACGAGCAGCACCTTGCGGAGCTGCGCGATGCCACTCTGGCGGCGCTGGACGATGATTTCGCGTTTGTTGCCCGCTGCAATCTGGGCGGCGAGGCGATGGCCGAGTCCGATTTGCAACGCCTGCGCAACCTGGCCCAGCGCACCTGGACCCGAACCCTTGATGACCGGCTGGGCGTTTCCTGGGAAGAGAACCGGCGTCAGGCGCGAACATCGGCGCCAACCCTGCCGGTCAGCGAGCCGCTGCTGGCGGACAAACCGGAGCACCTGTTCGAACGCGCCGAAGGCGAGCTGATGCCGGAAGACAATCCCTGGGGTTTCAAACTCGATGTGCCCCGCTACAAGTACAACCGGGGCGAACTCTACAACCTGAGCATCGCCCGAGGCACGTTGACGCGCGAGGAGCGTTACATCATCAATCACCACATGGTGCAGACGATCCTGATGCTCAGCCACCTGCCCTTCCCCGGCCACCTCAACAACGTCGCGGAAATTGCCGGCGGCCACCACGAAAAAATGGACGGCACCGGTTATCCAAAACAGTTGAAGCGCGAGGAAATGAGCCTGCCGGCGCGGATGATGGCGATTGCCGATATTTTCGAAGCGCTGACCGCCGCCGATCGTCCCTACAAGAAAGCCAAGCCGTTGAGCGAAGCACTGGGCATCATGGCCACCATGTGCCGTGACGCCCACATCGACCCGGAACTGTTCAGGCTGTTCATCAACGCCGAAATCTACCGGCAATACGCCGAGCGATTTCTCGATCCGCAACAGATCGATGCCGTAGACCCGCCAGGCCTGCTGGCCAAGGCAGGCTTGAGGGGGTAATCAGCAGTCGGTCAGGCGCAGGAAGATGGCCGCCAGCTTTTCAATCCCGGCTTGATCATGTTCGGTGAAGCGCGCCAGTTTCGGGCTGTCGAGGTCCAGCACGCCGATCAGGCGGCCGTCCTTGACCAGCGGCACAACCAGTTCGCTGTTCGACGCGCTGTCGCAGGCGATGTGCCCGGGAAAGGCGTGCACGTCTTCGACCAACTGAGTCTGCAACGTCGCCGCCGCCGTCCCGCACACGCCACGACCGAACGGGATGCGTACGCAAGCGATCTGCCCCTGGAACGGACCCAGCACCAGCTCTTCATTGCGATTGAGGTAGAAACCGGCCCAGTTCAAGTCGTCGAGCTGGTTGTACAGGAACGCGGAAAACTGTGCGGCGTTGGCGATGAAATCACGCTCGTCCGCCAGCAAGGATTCCAGCTGCGCGTGCAGCATGCCGTAGCCTTCCAGGCCTTGGCCGCTTTGTTGTAAATCGATCATGCCTTGTGCTCCAACAGCTTGAGCCCGACCCAATAGCGGGCAAATTGATAGGCGCAACGTCCGTTGCGATTGCCTCGGCCGGTGGCCCAGCGCACCGCGAGGATGTCCAGTTCTTCGTCACGCTGCCACTTCAGGCCGGCCTTGTCGGCCAGTTGACCGATCCAGTGCTCGACCACATTAAGGAAGTGTTCCTGCGTAAACGGATAGAACGACAACCACAGGCCGAAACGGTCCGACAGCGCGATCTTGTCTTCCACAGCCTCGCTGGGGTGCAATTCGCCGTCGACCCTTTTCCAGTTTTCGTTATCGCTTTCCTTTTCCGGCACCAGGTGGCGACGGTTGGAAGTGGCGTACAGCAAAACGTTGTCCGGCGCCTGTTCGAGAGAACCGTCGAGCACGCTCTTGAGCACGCGATAGTCGCCCTCGCCCGCTTCGAACGACAGGTCATCGCAGAACAGCACGAAACGTTGGGGCAGTTTGGCGATTTGCTCGACCACACGCGGCAAGTCGGCCAAGTGATCACGTTCGATCTCGATCAGTCGCAGACCGGTCTTGGCGTGTTCGGCCAGCAGCGCGCGCACCAGCGACGATTTACCGGTGCCACGCGAGCCCCAGAGCAACGCGTGGTTGGCTGGCATGCCGTCGAGGAATTGTTGAGTGTTTCGACCCAGTTGCTCTACTTGGCGGTCAACACCGATCAGGTCGGACAATCGCGTATCGAGGCTGACCTGCAGCGGCAGCAGAAAACCGCTGCGCCCTTCCCTCTGCCAGCGTGCGGCCAGGCAATGCGTCCAGTCGATGGCTTGCCGAGGTGCGGGCAAGAGCGGTTCGATACGGGCCAGAACGGCATCGGCGCGTTCAAGAAAAGCATTCAATCGGGAATCCACGTCTTCTCCTCGGGCACGTTCACAGTAATGATGGCGCTACAGCGACGAAATACAGCATTCACAGACGTGTTCATCCCGTGCACAAGGGCTCGCGAGAACATCGGTATCCATGCATGATCGACTATGCTTGAGCAGCGAAGGGAAACGGAAGTGGTTCGACACCCCATGGATATCAAGTTCACCAACCGGCTGTCCTACAAGCAAGCCCGGCTTACCGTGCTGGTCGGTTTCATTCTGGGTACGCTGCTCAGCCTGCTGCAAATAGGCATCGATTATGCCAGTGAAGACGCCTCCATCAACCGTGAAATAGTGTCTTTGCTGGAAATCAGCCATAACCCTGCTTCGCGCATTGCCTACAACATCGACGCCGAACTCGCCCAGGAACTGACCCTGGGCCTGCTGCGTTCACCGGCGATCATCGCTGCGCAACTCACCGACAACAACGGCTCGGTGCTGGCCAGTGTCAAGCGCCCGCCATCGCAGAGCAGCTATCGGGTGATCAGCGACTTCCTGTTCGGTACCAACCGAGCGTTCGAAGACCGGCTGTATCTGGATCACTTGCCCAACGAATCCCTCGGCACCTTGCGCCTGGAAGTCGACACCTATTCTTTCGGTAACCGCTTCCTGCGTCGGGCCGAAGTGACCCTGCTCAATGGCTTTGCCCGCAGCCTGATCCTGACCGGTATCCTGCTGGCGCTGTTCTATGTGATGCTGACCAAACCGCTGGTGCGGGTTATCCGCGAACTCAGCAGCCGCGATCCGCGCAGTGTCGAACCGACCTGGCTGGAGTACCCGAGCGGGCATAAAAACGATGAGATCGGCGTGCTGGTCAAAGTTGCCAACCAGCAATTCGAGAACATTGCCACTGAAATCCAGCAGCGGCGCAACGCTGAAAACCGTTTGACCGATTACCTCGGGCAACTGGAAAACATCGTGTCGGCGCGTACCGCCGAACTCAAGGCGATCAACAGCCGGCTCAGCCAGTCCAACCAGGAACTGGAAGTCGCGCGCAGCACCGCCCTGGACATGGCCGAGGCACGCTCGGTATTTCTCGCCAACATGAGCCACGAGATCCGTACGCCCCTCAATGGCTTGCTGGGGATGATCGCGCTGTCCCTCGACGGCCCGCTCAATGCCGAGCAACAGCAACAACTGTCTATCGCCCATGACTCGGGCAAAGTGCTGGTGGAGTTGCTCAACGATATTCTCGACCTGTCGAAATTCGACGCCGGACAGCTTGAACTCGAACACATTCCGTTCGACCTCGGTTCGCTGATCGAGGACACCGCCAACCTGCTGTCGCAAAACGCGGCGCCAAGCGTCGAACTGACGTGCCTGATCGAACCGACATTCCCGGCGCTGGTGCTCGGTGACCCGACCCGGGTCCGGCAGATCGTCAGCAACCTGTTGTCCAACGCCCTCAAATTCACCCGTTTCGGCCGGGTCGATGTTCGCCTGTCGACGTACGAAGACGGCGTCAGAATCGAAGTCTGCGACACTGGCATCGGCATCGCCCAGGACGCTCAGGTCAAGATTTTCCAGCCATTCACCCAGGCCGGCGCCGGCATTACCCGACAGTTTGGCGGCACCGGGCTGGGGCTGGCGCTGACTTACAACCTCTGCGAAGCCATGCAGGGGCGCCTCACCATCAGCTCGGAAGCCGGTTTCGGCAGCCAGTTCTGCGCCGACCTGCCGCTGCCGAGCCACACCCGCGCCTTCGCCCCGGCAACGCTGCACGGCAACGTGATCGCGATCACCACCGCCAGCAGCGGCCTGGCGGAGCTGTTGAAGAGTCTGTTGCCGGGTTGGGGGCTCGACTATCAGCAGCGTTCGATCGATGACGCGATGATTGGTCTGAAGTCCGACGTGGTCATCACCGACTGCCCGGAATGCCTGTTTCGCCTGCGCCCCACCTGTACCGCACCGATTCTGCTGGTGACCGCTTACGGCAGTTTCATGCCCAGCGAACAGGCGAGCGCCCTGGCGCCGTTACAACAACAGGCCCGGCCTCTGGCGCGCAATGCGCTGTACCAGACACTGCGGCGAGTGTTGCAACCGGAAATCAACACCATCAACGATGCGCGACTGGAGGCGCTCACTCCCCAGCGGCGCGGACGGGTGCTGCTGGTGGAGGATAATCCGGTCAATCAATTGGTGGCCAAGGGCATGCTCGGCAAACTCGGCTGCGAGGTGATTGTCGCCGCTCACGGCGGCGAGGCCCTGGATCAACTGGAGCAAAGCGAATTCGATCTGGTGCTGATGGACTGCAACATGCCGGTGATGGACGGCTACGAAGCCAGTCGGCAAATCCGTCGCAGCGGTCGCTGGCCGCAATTGCCCATCGTCGCCCTGACCGCCAACGCCATGTCCGAGGAACGCGAACGCTGCCGTGCGGCGGGCATGAGCGATTACCTGGCCAAACCTTTCCGCCGGGAAGAACTGGCCGCCCTGCTGGACCTGTGGATGCCCGCTACGACAGTGCTTTGATTTGTCCCAACAAGTGGTCAAGCCCCTCGCGCAGATCATTCAAGCGATCCAGATCGACACCGCTGTCACACAACAGGCGGGCTTTGAGCGGCCCGACCTGATCGCGCAACGCCTTGCCCGTGGGCGACAGGCTCAGGTGCACTTCACGCTCATCCCGCGCTGAACGCTGTCGCTGCACCAGTTGCAGTTGTTCAAGTCGCTTGAGCAGCGGCGTCAACGTGCCGGAATCCAGCGCCAGGCGCTCGCCCAACGCCTTGACCGTCGGCTGCTCCGGCGCCGCCTCCTGCCATTCCCACAAAACCAGCATCGCCAGGTATTGCGGGTACGTCAGGCCGAGCTGATCGAGCATCGGCTTGTAAGCGCGGATCACCGCCCGGGAAGCGGCGTACAGCTTGAAGCAGAGCTGGCTGTCGAGCTTCAGGGAATCGACGGACAAGGTATTCATTTGAGCAGGGCTTCGATCTCGCGGCTGAGGTCTTGCGGCTTGGTCGCGGGAGCGAAGCGCTTGACCAGTTGGCCGTCCTTGCCGATCAGGAATTTGGTGAAGTTCCACTTGATGCCCTGAGAACCCAGAACACCCGGTGCGCGTTTTTTCAGCTGCACGAACAGTGGGTGGGCATCGGCACCGTTAACGTCGATCTTTTTGAACAGCGGAAAGCTGACACCGAAGTTCAGTTCACAGAACTCGGAAATCGCGCCTTCATTGCCCGGCTCCTGCTTGCCGAACTGGTTGCACGGGAAACCGAGCACCACCAGCCCTTGATCCTTGTAGGTCTGCCACAGTTCTTCCAGCCCTTTGTATTGCGGCGTGAAGCCACATTTGCTCGCGGTATTGACCACCAGCACCGCTTTGCCGGCGTAATCCGCCAGGGTCTTTTTCTCACCCTTGATGGTGGTGCAAGGGATGCTCAGCAGGTTGTCGCTCATGATTCGGACTCTCGAATGAAAGAAGATGAGGCAAACATAGCGAGCAATTGAATTGTGTGCAATTTAAATTATTGGATGCCGAATATCTGTAGGAGCGAAGCTTGCTCGCGAAGGCGTCTTAACATTCAACACTGATGTTGACTGACCCGACGCCTTCGCGAGCAAGCTTCGCTCCTACAAGGGCCCGCATCACGAACGCGGAACGAGATCCAGGCACACCGAGTTGATGCAATACCGCAGGCCGGTCGGCGGCGGACCATCCGGGAACACATGCCCCAGATGCGCATCGCATTTGGCGCAGACCACTTCGGTGCGGATCATGCCGTGGCTGACATCACGGATTTCAGTCATGGCGCTGTCGCCGATCGGCGCATAGAAACTCGGCCAGCCGCAGCCAGAGTCAAATTTGGTTTTTGAGTCGAACAGCGGCTCATTGCAGCAGATGCAGTGGTAAATACCGTCGGTTTTGGTGCCGTTGTACTTGCCGGAAAACGGCCGTTCGGTGCCCTTGAGGCGGCAAACGTTGTACTGCTCCGGATCGAGCATGGCCTTCCATTCTTCCAGGGTTTTTTCCAACTTTTCCATCATCACACCTCAGCAGCTGAAAAAGCCCGATCTGTACCTTTTCCACGGATCGGGCGGCACGTATGATTGCGCCTCGTCAAACGCCAGTCTGGCAGCCAGACCACGCGCATTCAAACGGATTTATGGGTGCTGCCTCTCAAGGCGCCAGGCCTGTGTGAATACGCAGGATTCCCAGTACGGTAGTTCATACACCGCCTGGATCGTTCATTTTCGGGAACACATCGCCATGCAGGTCAGCAAATCGAACAAGCTCGCCAACGTCTGCTACGACATTCGCGGCCCAGTGCTCAAGCACGCCAAACGCCTGGAAGAGGAAGGCCATCGCATCCTCAAGCTGAACATCGGCAACCCGGCGCCTTTTGGTTTCGAAGCGCCGGATGAAATCCTCCAGGACGTGATCCGCAACCTGCCGACCGCCCAGGGCTACAGCGATTCCAAAGGCCTGTTCAGCGCGCGTAAAGCCGTCATGCAGTACTACCAGCAGAAGCAGGTAGAAGGCGTCGGCATTGAAGACATTTACCTGGGCAACGGCGTTTCCGAGCTGATCGTGATGTCGATGCAAGCGCTGCTCAACAACGGCGACGAAGTGTTGGTGCCGGCTCCCGACTACCCGCTGTGGACCGCTGCCGTGAGCCTGTCGGGCGGTAACCCGGTGCATTACCTGTGCGACGAGCAGGCCAACTGGTGGCCGGACCTGGCCGACATCAAGGCCAAGATCACCCCCAATACCAAAGCGCTGGTGATCATCAACCCGAACAACCCGACCGGCGCGGTGTATTCGAAGGAAGTCCTGCTGGGCATGCTGGAACTGGCCCGTCAGCACAACCTGGTGGTGTTTTCTGACGAGATCTACGACAAGATCCTGTACGACGATGCCGTGCACATCTGCACCGCCTCCCTGGCCCCTGACCTGCTGTGCCTAACCTTCAACGGCCTGTCCAAGTCCTATCGCGTGGCGGGTTTTCGTTCCGGCTGGATTGCTATCTCCGGTCCGAAACACCACGCGCAAAGCTACATTGAAGGCATCGACATGCTGGCGAACATGCGCCTGTGTGCCAACGTTCCGAGTCAGCACGCGATCCAGACCGCCCTCGGGGGTTATCAGAGCATCAACGATCTGGTCCTGCCGCAAGGTCGCCTGCTGGAACAACGCAACCGTACCTGGGAATTGCTCAACGACATTCCCGGTGTCAGCTGCGTCAAGCCGATGGGCGCGCTGTATGCGTTCCCGCGCATCGACCCGAAAGTCTGCCCGATCCACAACGACGAAAAATTCGTGCTCGACCTGCTGCTGTCGGAAAAGCTGCTGGTGGTTCAAGGCACCGCTTTCAACTGGCCATGGCCGGACCACTTCCGCGTCGTGACCCTGCCGCGTGTCGACGACCTGGACATGGCCATCGGACGAATCGGCAACTTCCTCAAATCCTATCGCCAGTAATCGCTCTGGCCGCGTGCGACTTTTCCACGAAAGTCGCACGAGGATTAATTCAGCAACATATCTTTAAGCCTCGCCGTACATCCCCACTGCAATCGCTGCCCGGTAGCAAGCTTTGTGACCGCGTCCAACAATCACGGGGCCCGCAACGCGAATCGGCTGACAAACACTTCCCCTGCCCACGTCGGAAATGCCCTGCAAGCGACTAGACTGTTGCTGTAGGACACAGTTTGAAATAGTCACCCGGTTGAATAGCCCGTTGCAGCACCTTATATACCCCGCAGTACGCTACATCTTTAGCAAAAGGAGATTTCTACAACCATGATGCGCATCCTGCTGTTTTTGGCCACTAACCTGGCGGTCGTGCTGATTGCCAGCATCACCCTGAGCCTTTTCGGCTTCAACGGGTTCATGGCGGCCAATGGGGTTGATCTCAACCTCAATCAGCTGCTGATTTTCTGTGCGGTCTTTGGTTTCGCCGGCTCCCTGTTCTCGCTGTTCATCTCCAAGTGGATGGCGAAGATGAGCACCAGCACCCAAATCATCACCCAGCCGCGCACACGTCACGAGCAATGGCTGCTGCAAACGGTCGAGCAACTGTCTCGCGAAGCCGGGATCAAGATGCCGGAAGTCGGGATTTTCCCGGCCTACGAGGCGAACGCGTTCGCCACTGGCTGGAACAAGAACGATGCACTGGTCGCGGTCAGCCAGGGCTTGCTCGAGCGATTCTCGCCGGATGAAGTGAAAGCCGTTCTGGCCCACGAAATCGGTCACGTGGCCAATGGCGACATGGTCACCCTGGCGCTGATCCAAGGCGTGGTGAACACCTTCGTCATGTTCTTCGCGCGGATCATCGGCAACTTTGTCGACAAGGTGATCTTCAAGAACGAAGAAGGCCAGGGCATCGCCTACTACATCGCGACCATCGTCGCCGAACTGGTGCTGGGCATTCTGGCCAGCTCCATCGTCATGTGGTTCTCGCGCAAACGCGAGTTCCGTGCCGACGAAGCCGGTGCACGCCTGGCGGGCACCAACGCGATGATTGGCGCACTGCAACGCCTGCGTGCGGAACAAGGGCTGCCGGTGCACATGCCGGACACCCTTAATGCTTTCGGCATCAACGGTGGCATCAAACAGGGGTTCGCCCGCATGTTCATGAGCCACCCGCCGCTGGAAGAGCGTATCGACGCATTGCGTCGTCGGGGCTGACAGGCTCGGCACTAAAAGAAAAGGCCCGCAGTGATGCGGGCCTTTTTTTGTCTGCTTGATTAATGCGGTGTTCATCAGGACCTCTTCGCGGGCAAGCCTCGCTCCTACAGGATTTGTGTCGTTCACATAATCGGCGAATTACACAAAACCTGTAGGAGCGAGGCTTGCCCGCGAAGAGGCTGGTAGAAGCAGCATCAATTACCTGGCAGAAACCCGATAAACCCGCTCCTCAAGCCGCGTCACGCCGCTTTCGACGAATTTCCAGCTCTCACCCAGAACGTCCTGATCCTCCAGAATCTTCAACGACCACACAGCCCCGAACAACCGCTGCACTTCATCATCAAGCACGGCAAACGGCGGTCCGTCTTTTTGCGTCTGGTCGTAATCCAGCGTGATCAAAAGCCCCAACGCGTCCTTTGGCAAAATCCGGTTCAAATGAGCCGCGTATTGCTCGCGCATGGCCGGCGGCAGAGCGATCAGTGCCGCCCGGTCGTACAGGCCGGTGCAATCGGCAACATCGCCGGCAGTCAACTCGAAGAAATCACCACACCACAACTCGATCGAGCCTGCTCGATAGACCTTGAAGGGCCCCTGCTCAGTGACGTTCGGGTCAAAGTGATGTTCGCTGAAGAAATCTTCGACAGCCTTTTCCGACAGCTCAATTCCCAGGACTTCATGCCCCTGGTGCGCCAGCCACAACAAATCCAGACTTTTCCCACACAACGGCACCAGTACGCGCGCCCCCTCCTCCAGCCCCAATTGCGGCCAGAAACGTTGCAGATAAGGGTTCACCTGCGGCAGATGGAAGCCGATCTGATTCGACTGCCATCGCTTGTGCCAAAACTCCGGCTGCATAAATATCTCCGAAAATTCGATCAAAACACCCTAAAACTTATATTAGATTTAGATCAATGATCTGACTGAAGATGGGCCCATCTTACTCTCAGGAGCTCCTTCATGTTCCCCAGCCTTTATATCTCTCATGGCTCACCCATGCTGGCACTGGAACCCGGTGCCAGTGGGCCGGCGCTCGCGCGCCTGGCTGCCGAATTGCCGAAACCCCGGGCCATCGTGATTGTTTCCGCGCATTGGGAAAGCAATGAATTGCTGGTCAGCGGCAATCCACAGCCTGAAACCTGGCATGACTTCGGCGGCTTTCCCAAGGCGTTGTTCGAGGTGCAATACCCGGCACCCGGCGATCCACAACTGGCCGCTGAGGTTGTCGAGTTGCTGAAGCGCAGTGACCTGCCCGCTCGCATCGACAGCAAACGGCCCTTCGACCATGGCGTCTGGGTGCCGTTGTCGTTGATGTATCCGCAGGCGGATATCCCGGTGGTGCAAGTCTCGCTGCCCACACGCGGCGGTCCTGAGCTGCAAACCCGCGTTGGCCATGCCCTGAGCAGCCTGCGCGAACACGGCGTGCTGTTGATCGGTTCGGGCAGCATCACCCACAACCTGCGCGAACTGGACTGGCACGCCGGACCGGAAAGCGTAGAACCGTGGGCGAAGGTGTTTCGCGACTGGATGATCGAGAAACTTGAGGCCAACGACGAAGCCGCGTTACACGACTATCGCCAGCAAGCACCGAACGCCGTGCGCAACCACCCGAGCGATGAACATTTGTTGCCGTTGTACTTTGCCCGCAGTGCCGGCGGGGCATTCAGCGTCAGCCACCAGGGTTTCACCATGGGCGCGCTGGGCATGGACATTTACCGCTTCGGGTAATGAAAAACCGAGACCTGCGGCGGCCAGGCTCAGACCACATCAACACCGACATGGATCGCATCGTGCCGCCAGAACTCCAGGTCACAATCGATCAACCGTTCGTGTTGGTCGTAATTGACCCGGGCGATGCGCAATCCCGGACTGCCGACCGACACCCGTAACGCCGCCGCCGCATCCACCGACAACGCCGTCGGCACGATCTCGAAGCGCACCCGCCCGTAATGCAAATCGTAATGCCGCGCGTACAGCTCGGTGATCGACTGATTCAGATCAAACTCCAGAATCCCCGGGAAATACTGCGGATTGAGGTAGTGCTCCACGTACAACACCAGCCGCTCATCAATTCGCCGCGCGCGGCAGATCTGAATCACGCTCGACAAAGCCGGTAACTGCAACCAGGCACAGACCGCCGCCGACGCAGGCTGCAAGCGTGCCGAAATCACCTCGGTAGACGGCACCCGCCCTTGAGCGCTGACCATCGCGTGAAAGTGGCTGCGCTGCATCAGGTTGTAAGCCAGGCGCGGTGGCGACACGAACCAGCCCCGGCGCTCTTCGCGATAAATCTGCCCTTGGGCCTCCAGCTGCAACAACGCTTCGCGCACGGTAATGCGTGTCGTGCCGAACAACTCACTGAGCTTGCGCTCCGCCGGTAACTTGCTGCCAGGCGCCAACAGGCCGTGGTCGAGCTGTTCCTGAAGAACCTGCCCGATGGCTGTCACCGCTTTGGTTGTCTCGATGCGCATCAACGTTACCTATCTGGACTAGACCAGCACTGTTTCGGAGCAGAACCGTCATTTGAAACGACTCCGTCAACTTTCAGCAAGCCTAGGCACTGCACATGACTGACAGATGACAAAGGCGCTGAACGGTGCAGTCAAACGTGTGCAATTTAACGGCCAAGTCCTTTCATATCAGTTCTTTAGCCATGGTCTACGCTTACTCGCAAGCCTGAGCGTTGATCTGAAGAAAATGCAGACGGACCGCTGGTCGACATCAAAATGTCATCAGGGGCGCCTAGATTGGCTCAGGTATTGCTGACCTAGACCAACACAACCGCAATCGCAGCGTTGAAAACGCCCAAAGGAGCTTCGGATGAAAAAGCTTTTCCTGGCATCACTGTTAGGTTCGACCATTGCCATGTGCACCGCCGCCATGGCGGCTGATGATTTGAAAACCCTCGAAGCCGCTGCGAAAGCGGAAGGTGCGGTCAACAGCGTCGGCATGCCCGATGACTGGGCCAACTGGAAAGGCACCTGGGAAGACCTGGCCAAGATCTATGGCCTGAAACACATCGACACCGACATGAGCTCGGCACAGGAAATCGCCAAGTTCGCCGCTGAAAAAGACAACGCCACGGCCGACATCGGCGACGTCGGTGCAGCGTTCGGCCCTATCGCGGTCAAGCAAGGCGTGGTCCAGCCGTACAAGCCAAGCACCTGGGATCAGGTGCCTGCCTGGGCGAAGGATAAGGACGGCAACTGGGCACTGGCCTACACCGGTACCATCGCGTTCATCGTCAACAAAAAGCTGCTGCACGGTTCGCAAGCGCCGACCAAATGGGCCGACCTTAAAACCGGTAAATACAAAGTATCCATCGGTGACGTGAGCACCGCGGCTCAGGCCGCCAACGGCGTTCTGGCGGCTGCACTTGCCAACGGCGGCGACGAAAAAAACCTCCAGCCTGCCCTGGCGCTGTTCGCTGACATTGCGAAACAAGGCCGCCTGTCCATGGCCAACCCGACGATTGCCACCATGGAAAAGGGTGAAATCGAGGTCGGCGTGGTCTGGGACTTCAACGGTCTGAGCTACAAGGCCAAGATGGCCAATCCGGATGACTACGTGGTGTTGATCCCCTCCGATGGTTCGGTGATTTCCGGTTACACCACCATCATCAACAAATACGCCAAGAACCCGAACGCCGCCAAACTGGCTCGTGAATACATCTTCAGCGATGCCGGTCAGATCAACCTGGCCAAGGGTAACGCCCGTCCGATCCGTGCCGAGCACCTGACCCTGCCAGCCGAAGTCCAGGCCAAGCTGCTGCCGAATGAGCAGTACAAAAAGGTCACGCCGATCAAAGACGCGGATGCGTGGGAAAAAACTTCCAAGGCTCTGCCGCAAAAGTGGAACGAAGAAGTCATCGTCGAGATGAAGTAATGCTTCATTTGTAGGAGCGAGGCTTGCCCGCGAAGAGGGACTTTAATTCAACAGTTATGTTGACTGAAAGTACGCTTTCGCGAGCAAGCTTCGCTCCTACAGGTTTCTACGATATTTCCAGTCTCCCGGAGTCCCGCCCCTATGAAGCACAACGTCATCCTTGTCGTGCTCGACGGCCTCAATTACGAGGTTGCGCGCCACGCCATGGGGCACCTGCAGGCTTACGTCGGCGCAGGACGCGCGGCACTCTACAAACTGGAGTGCGAACTGCCGGCCCTGTCCCGTCCGCTGTATGAATGCATCCTGACCGGCGTCACGCCGATCGATAGCGGCATCGTTCACAACAACGTTTCGCGCCTGTCCAACCAACGCAGCATTTATCACTACGCCAGCGAAGCGGGCCTGAAAACCGCAGCAGCGGCTTATCACTGGGTCAGTGAGCTGTACAACCGTTCGCCGTTCGTGGCCGCCCGGGACCGTCACACCGACGCCCCCGAATTGCCGATCCAGTACGGGCACTTCTACTGGAACGATCACTACCCGGACTCGCACCTGTTCGCCGACGCAGAACACCTGCGCCTGCGCCACGCACCGAATTTTCTCCTGGTGCACCCCATGAACATCGACGACGCCGGGCACAAGCACGGCCTCGACACCGCGCAATACCGCAACAGCGCCCGCTCGGCGGACATTATTCTCGCCGACTACCTGCAAGACTGGCTCGACGCCGGTTACCAGGTGCTGGTGACCGCCGACCACGGCATGAACAACGACCGCTCCCACAACGGCCTGTTGCCGGAAGAACGCGAAGTGCCACTGTTCGTGCTCGGTGACGCCTTCAGCTTCAACGCCGGTGCCGAACCGAAACAGACAGACATCTGCGGCACCGTCTGCGAACTGCTGGGCGTGGCCCACGACAAACCAGTGTGCCGGGAGCTGCTCAAGTGAATGCCATGACTCGCGGCAAATGGCTGGCGGCCTTGTGCCTCGTGCCCTTCGCACTGTTTTTTATCGTGTTCGAGATCGCCCCGCTCATCTGGGTGATGATCAACAGCCTGCAATCGGAAGAGTTCGGCTGGGGCCTGGCCAACTTCACCAAGATCTTCAATTCGAAGTTCTATTTGCAGGCGATCCAGTACAGCCTCGAGATCAGTTTCTGGTCCAGCGTGTTCGGGATCATCATCGCGGTGCTCGGCGCTTATTCCCTGCGCCGTGTCGACTCGAAGCTGCGTAACTTCGTCAACGCCTTCGCCAACATGACCAGCAACTTTGCCGGCGTGCCTTTGGCCTTCGCGTTCATCATCCTGCTGGGTTTCAACGGCAGCATCACCATCATGCTCAAGCAGGCCGGGATCATTCAGGATTTCAACCTGTACTCGAAAACCGGGCTGATCATTCTCTACACGTATTTCCAGATCCCCCTCGGTGTGCTGCTGCTCTACCCGGCCTTCGACGCCCTGCGCGAGGACTGGCGTGAATCTGCCGCGCTGCTGGGTGCCAACGGCTGGCAGTTCTGGCGACACATCGGTTTGCCGGTGCTGACGCCGGCACTGCTCGGCACCTTCGTGATCCTGCTGGCCAACGCCCTCGGCGCCTACGCCACGGTTTACGCACTGACCACCGGCAACTTCAACGTGCTACCGATCCGTATTGCGGCGATGGTCTCCGGTGACATTTCCCTGGACCCGAACCTCGCCAGTGCGCTGGCCGTGGTGCTGGTGGCGTTGATGACCCTGGTCACCATCGTGCATCAGCTGCTGTTGAAGAGGAGCTACCATGTCTCGCGCTGAATTGGGCCCCGTCGGTATCTATCACCGCGTCGTGGTTTACCTGCTGTTTGCCATTCTGTTGCTGCCACTGGTTGGCACGCTGATCTACTCGATTGCCAGCAGTTGGTCGGCGACCATTCTGCCCAGCGGCTTCACCGTCAAATGGTATGTGCAGCTGTGGAGCGATCCGCGATTCCTGAGTGCTTTTGGCCAATCGCTGCTGGTCTGCATCGGTGCGCTGATCCTGTCGGTGGTGCTGATCCTGCCCCTGCTGTTCGTGGTGCATTACCACTTCCCGAAACTCGATGCGCTGATGAACATCCTGATCCTGCTGCCCTTCGCGGTGCCGCCGGTGGTGTCGTCGGTGGGGCTGTTGCAGCTTTACGGTTCAGGGCCGTTCGCGATGGTCGGCACGCCATGGATTCTGATCGGTTGCTACTTCACCGTGGCGCTGCCGTTCATGTACCGCGCGATCACCAACAACCTGCAAGCGATCAACCTGCGCGACCTGATGGACGCCGCCCAACTGCTCGGTGCCAGCACTTTTCAGGCGGCATTCCTGGTGGTGCTGCCGAACCTGCGCAAAGGTCTGATGGTCGCGTTGCTGCTGTCGTTCTCGTTCCTGTTCGGTGAGTTCGTGTTCGCCAACATCCTCGTCGGCACCCGCTACGAAACCCTGCAGGTCTACCTCAACAACATGCGTAACAGCAGCGGCCACTTCACCAGTGCGCTGGTGATTTCCTACTTTTTCTTCGTACTGGTTCTGACCTGGGCGGCCAATATCTTGAACAAGGACAAAAGCGAATGAGCTATGTCAGCGTCCAACATCTGCAGAAAAACTATGCAGGCACCACCGTATTCAGCGACATCAACTGCGAAATCCAGAAGGGCGAATTCGTCACCCTGCTCGGCCCGTCCGGTTGCGGCAAATCCACGCTGCTACGCTGCATCGCCGGGCTGACCTCGGTAGATGGCGGCAAGATCTTGCTGGATGGTGTGGACATCGTGCCGCTGAGCCCGCAGAAACGCGGGATCGGCATGGTGTTCCAGAGCTACGCCCTGTTCCCCAACATGACCGTGGAGCAAAACGTCGCTTTCGGTTTGCGCATGCAGAAGGTCAACAGCGACGACAGCCAAAAGCGCGTTGCCGAAGTGCTGAAACTGGTGGAGCTCAACGATTTCGCCGCCCGTTATCCGCACCAACTGTCCGGCGGTCAATGCCAGCGCGTCGCCCTCGCCCGCTCATTGGTGACCCGTCCACGCCTGTTGCTGCTGGACGAACCGCTGTCGGCCCTTGATGCGCGGATTCGCAAGCATTTGCGCGAACAGATCCGTCAGATCCAGCGCGAGCTGGGCCTGACCACGATCTTCGTCACACACGATCAGGAAGAAGCGCTGACCATGTCTGACCGGATTTTCCTGATGAATCAGGGAAAGATCGTACAGAGCGGCGACGCCGAAACCCTGTACACCGCGCCGGTGGATGTGTTCGCTGCCGGCTTTATCGGCAACTACAACCTGCTCGACGCCGACAACGCCTCGAAATTGCTGCAACGACCGATTACGCATCGCATCGCGATTCGCCCGGAAGCCATCGAACTGAGCCTGAACGGCGAACTTGACGCACAAGTGCGCAGCCACAGCCTGCTGGGCAACGTGATTCGCTACCGGATCGAGGCCCGGGGCGTGGAATTGGTGGTGGATGTGCTCAACCGCTCGGCGGCCGATCTGCACCCCGATGGTCAGCGTCTGGCGCTTTCCATCGATCCGACGGCCCTGTGTGAGGTAGCCTGATGACTTTGCTGATGTTGAAGAGAGAACTGCACTGATGGCCCTGGCAATTTTTGATCTGGACGAAACCCTGATCCACGGCGACTGCGCCACCCTCTGGAGCGAACAGATGGGCCGGCTGGGCTGGGTCGATCCCGAGTCGTTCATGCGTCAGAACAACGAACTGATGGACGCTTACAGCCACGGCAAGTTGCGCATGGAGGAATACATGGCCTTCAGCCTCGAACCGATGATCGGGCGCACACCCGAAGAGGTCGACCACTTGGTCGGGCCGTGGGTGGAAGACTTCATCGAACCGATCATCTTCAGCGACGCAACCAAAGCCATCGCCGCCCATCGCAAGGCCGGTGACCGGATACTGGTGATTTCGGCGTCGGGTACACACCTGGTCAGGCCGATTGCCGACCGCTTGGGCATCGACGAGATTCTGGGCATCGAGTTGGAAGTGTTGCATGGGGTCTATAGCGGCAACACCGTCGGTACGCTGACCTACCGCGAAGGCAAGATCACCCGATTGCTGGAATGGCTGGATGCGGAAGAGGAAAACCTGGAGGGCGCGAGTTTCTATTCCGACTCACGTAATGATTTGCCGCTGTTGCTGAAGGTAGATTTCCCACACGTGGTGAACCCTGACCCGGTATTGCTCGAGCACGCCGAAAAAGCCGGCTGGCCGATCCACCTCTGGAAATAACGCAAAACCCTGTAGGAGCTGGCTTGCCAGCGATGAACGATAACGCGGTGACCCTGTAGACCGCATCGTCTGAATCGCCGGCAAGCCAGCTCCTACAAGGATGGCGCCGTACCAGACCTCAGGTCAGGCTTTCGTCGATCACCAACACCAACTTCCCCGCCACCTTGTTCGTCGCCAACTCGGCAAATGCCGCTTCGGCATCCTTGATCGGGAAGGTCTTCGCCAACTGCGGGCTCAATCGCCCTTCGGCAAACAACGGCCAGACATGCTGGCGTAAATCACTGAACAAATCCGCCTTGAACTGATCGTCACGGCTGCGCAAGGTCGAACCCAGCAACTGCACGCGTTTGGCCAGCACCTGCGCCAGATCCAGTTTTGCCTCACGGCCGCCCATCAGGCCAATCAACACCCAACGGCCATCAAGAGCCAGCAGCTTGAGGTTCAGCGCGGCGTAGTTGCCGCCGACCGGGTCAAGAATCACATCGAACGGCCCCAGGTCGCTCAAGCTGTCCAGAGCGTCGGTGCGCACCACGCCACCCTGTGCACCCAGCGCTTCGCAATAGGCCAGACGCTCGGCAGAACCGACGCTGACCCAGCACGGGTTGCCAAACGCCTTGCACAGCTGAATGGCAGCTGAACCGATTCCACTTGCTCCGGCGTGAAGAAGAACTTTCTCACCCGGTTTGAGCGCAGCCAATTGAAACAAATTCAGCCAGACGGTCGCATAGACTTCGGGTAGCGCTGCCGCCTCAGCCAGGGACAATCCTTCGGGGACCGGCAGCACATGCCGTCCGTCGACAACCACCTCTTCGGCCATCCCGCCCCCGGCCAGCAAGGCGCAGACCCGATCACCGACCTGCCAGGACGAGCCCGGGCCGACCTCACTGATCACCCCGGAACACTCAAGACCCAGTACCTGACTGGCCCCCGGCGGTGGCGGATAAAGGCCCGCCTTCTGTAACAAATCGGCGCGATTGAGGCCCGCTGCCGCCACGCGAATGCGAACTTGCCCTACATCGCATGTAGGACCGGGCTCTTCAACCCACTCCACTTGACCGTCAACGCCTTGCAATGCTTTCACAGTGCCTCCATAGTGAGTCTGGACTGAGCCCGAAGCTGTAGCGCCGGGCTTTTTGCATTATGCGACCGGCCCTTGTGGTACCGGCGACTTCAAAGACGGCCTAATATGCGTTATCAATTGTCCCCGCGTCGAATCAGCATGAAGCATCTGTTCCCCAGCACCGCCCTCGCCCTATTTATTGGTATCGGCCTGATGCCGATGTCGAGCAATACGTTCGCAGCCAATAGCTGGGACAAGCTTCAGCCAGATCGTGACGAAGTGATCGCCAGTCTGAATGTCGTCGAGTTGCTCAAGCGTCACCACTACAGCAAGCCGCCGCTCGATGACGCACGCTCCGTGATCATCTACGACAGCTACCTCAAGCTGCTGGATCCGTCGCGCAGCTACTTCATGGCCAGCGACATTGCCGAATTCGACAAGTGGAAAACCCAGTTCGACGACTTCCTCAAAAGCGGCGACCTCAACGCCGGGTTCACCATCTACAAGCGCTACCTGGACCGCGTAAAAGCGCGTCTGGACTTTGCCCTTGCGGAGCTGAACAAGGGCGTCGACAAGATCGACTTCACCGCCAAGGAAACCTTGCTGATCGATCGCAAGGACGCGCCTTGGCTCAAGTCCACCGCAGAGCTCGACGACCTGTGGCGCAAACGCGTCAAGGACGAAGTGCTGCGGATGAAGATTGCTGGCAAAGAGCCCAAGCAGATTCAGGAAACGCTGACCAAGCGTTACAAGAATCAGCTCTCGCGCCTGGACCAGACCCGTCCGGAAGACATCTTCCAGGCGTACATCAACACCTTCGCCATGTCCTACGACCCGCACACCAACTATCTGTCGCCGGATAACGCGGAAAACTTCGACATCAACATGAGCCTGTCCCTCGAAGGCATCGGCGCTGTGTTGCAGAGCGACAACGACCAGGTGAAAGTCGTGCGTCTGGTGCCGGCAGGTCCTGCCGACAAGACCAAGCAGGTCGCACCGGCCGACAAGATCATCGGCGTTGCCCAGGGCAACAAAGAGATGGTCGACGTGGTCGGCTGGCGCCTGGACGAAGTGGTCAAGCTGATCCGTGGTCCGAAAGGTACCGTGGTGCGCCTGGAAGTCATCCCGGCCAGCAATGCGCCGAACGACCAGACCTCCAAGATCGTGCCGATCACCCGCGAAGCGGTGAAGCTTGAAGACCAGGCCGTGAAAAAGTCGGTCCTCAACCTGAAGCAGGATGGCAAGGACTACAAGCTCGGCGTCATCGAGATTCCGGCCTTCTACCTCGACTTCAAGGCTTTCCGTGCCGGCGATCCGGACTACAAGAGCACCACTCGCGACGTCAAGAAACTGCTGACCGAGTTGCAGAAAGAGAAAGTCGACGGCGTGGTCATCGACCTGCGCAACAACGGCGGCGGCTCCTTGCAGGAAGCCACCGAGCTGACCAGCCTGTTCATCGACAAAGGCCCGACCGTGCTCGTGCGTAACGCCGATGGCCGGGTCGATGTACTCGAAGATGAAAACCCGGGCGCCTTCTACAAAGGCCCGATGGCGCTGCTGGTCAACCGCCTGTCCGCCTCGGCTTCGGAGATTTTCGCCGGCGCGATGCAGGACTACCACCGCGCACTGATCATTGGCGGCCAGACCTTCGGCAAAGGCACCGTGCAGACCATTCAGCCGCTGAACCATGGCGAACTGAAACTGACCCTGGCCAAGTTCTACCGGGTTTCCGGCCAGAGCACCCAGCATCAGGGCGTACTGCCGGACATCGATTACCCGTCGATCATCGACACCAAGGAAATCGGCGAGAGCGCCCTGCCGGAAGCCATGCCGTGGGACACCATCCGCGCGGCCATCAAGCCTGCGGTCGACCCGTTCAAGCCATACATTTCGCAGCTCAAATCCGAGCATGACGTACGTTCGGCCAAAGACGCGGAGTTCGTGTTCATCCGCGACAAACTGGCCCTGGCGCAGAAGCTGATGTCGGAAAAAACCGTCAGCCTCAATGAAGCCGAGCGTCGTGCCCAACACGCGGATATCGAAGCCAAGCAGCTTGCGATGGAAAACATCCGTCGCAAGGCCAAGGGCGAAGAACCGCTCAAAGAGCTGAAGAAAGAAGACGAAGATGTCGCTGCGGCCGAGCCGGACAAGGTCAAACCAGAAGACGATGCCTACCTGAGCGAGACCGGTCGGATTCTGTTGGACTACCTGAAACTCAACACCGCGGTTGCCAAACACTAAGTTGTTACAAGCACGATGATGGCAATTTAATGCTGACGCCCCCTTAGCGTCATCAAACAGTCATCATTCTGTCGTGAAATACGGGACTGAGAGCTTTGGCTCTCAGTCCTTTTTTTTTCGCCAGAGACCGCCATGACCACTACCGAACAGCTGAGTGCGTTGAGTTCAATATTGACTCAAAGCGGTTTGCACAGCCTGTTCCAGCCAATCATTTCGCTCTCTGAACGACAGATCATCGGCTACGAAGCCCTCAGCCGTGGCCCCTCCAACAGCCCGCTGCACTCGCCCATCGCCTTGTTTGCCGTCGCCCGCCAGGCCGGTCGCTTGAACGAGCTGGAAATTGCCTGCCGCGAGAGTGCTTGCCGGCGCTTTAATGAGCAGCAACTGCCGGGCAAACTCTTTCTCAACGTGTCGCCGGAATCGCTGCTCGAAGCGGCTCACCAACCGGGTCGGACCCTGCAACTGCTGCAGGATTTCGGCATACCGCCCAGCCAGGTAGTTATCGAACTGACGGAACAGACGCCGACCGACGATTTCCAGCTGCTGCAAAACGCGCTGCATCACTATCGGGCGATGGGCTTTTCCATTGCGCTGGATGATTTGGGTGCCGGTTATTCGAGCCTGCGCCTGTGGTCCGAGCTGCGGCCGGACTATGTGAAGATCGATCGGCACTTCATCGACGGCATCCATCAGGATGCGCTCAAGCGTGAATTTGTCGGTTCCATCATGCAAATCGCCAAAGCCTCTCGGGCACAAGTGATTGCTGAAGGGATCGAGCTGCCGGAGGAGCTCGCGGTGTTGACCGATATGGGCGTCGATCTGGTCCAGGGTTATTTGCTCTGCCGCCCTCAAGAACACCCGCCAAGGGAAGCGCGAAACTTGATGCCCAAACAGGACAGCTCTGCGGTGGCGCTGAACGACGAAGGCAGTGACCTCAGTGCTCTTTTGATCGATCAACCAGCGGTCGCACGGGGTACGCCGACTGCCACGGTGCTGGAAGCCTTCCGCCGCCAGGCCAACCTGAACTCACTGGCGGTGCTCGATGAGCAAGGCCACCCTTGCGGCATCGTCCATCGGCATTCGCTGTCGGACGCCCTGCTCAAACCCTTTGCCACCGACCTCTTTGCCCGCAAGCCCATCAGCCGGTTGATGAACGACGACTTTCTCGCCGTCGAGATGAGCCAGTCGCTGCAACAAGTCAGCCGCCTGATCACCAGCCGCGCCCGGCAGCGCATCGAGGAAGACTTCATCATCACCCTCAACGGCGGCTATCTGGGACTGGGTCGGGTCATCGACGTATTGAAGCTGATTACTGAACTGAAGATCCAGCAAGCCCGTTACGCCAACCCACTGACCCTGCTGCCGGGTAACGTGCCGATCCAGCAATGCCTGACGCGCCTGCTGCAACAACAAAGGGAATCAGTGATCTGCTACGTGGACATCGACAGTTTCAAACCCTTCAACGACATCTACGGCTACGGACGCGGGGACGAAGTCCTGCTGTGCCTGGCGCAATGTCTGAATGATCGCGTCGACCCGTCCCGCGACTTTGTCGGCCATATCGGCGGTGATGATTTCCTGCTGGTGCTCGGGCCGGAAGACTGGCGCAAACGTTTGAACCAGCTGCTCGATGATTTCCAGAGCCAATGCCGGCGCTTCTACCGCAGCGAACACCTGGAAGCCGGCTGCTTCATCGCCCCGAATCGCCAGGGCGTGCGCCAGGAATTTCCGTTGTTATCGCTGTCGATCGGCGTGGTGCATTTGCATCCACAGGCCTGTGGACAACTCGATGCGAGCCAGTTGGCGGAGATGGCGTCGCAGGCTAAACACCACGCGAAGAATGTGCCGGGGTATAGCGTGCATGTGATTGATAGTCTGACGGCGCCCAAGCGAGAGGATGAATTGCTGGTTGGGCAGCGGTGATGGGGCTGACGCCTTCGCGGGCAAGCCTCGCTCCTACGGGATGGGTGTCGTTATTAACGTTCACATCCCGTAGGAGCGAGGCTTGCCCGCGAAGGCGTCGGATCAGCCACTAATTATCCAAAGGACCGCGAGCAGCCAACTCTTTCAATTTGATCTCAGCCAACGGATGTCCGGCCTTGGCAGCCATCGCCCAAAACCGGGCGGCCTCATCCGGATCCGGTGCCTTGCTCGCCGTCCCGGCCAGACTGATCACCCCCACCTGATACGCCGCCTTGCCATCCCCCGCCAACGCCGCCAGGCGCAGCAAGCGGACACCTTCCTCACGAGCCCCAAGGCCCACGCCGCGAAAGGCCAGAATGTGGCCATAGAAGCTTTGAGCGTCGACATCGCCCAGGTTCGCCATGCGTGCAAGCTGGCCTTCAAGCCAACTCCAGCCGCGTGGCTGACGCACAAACCACGACCAGTGAAACAACCGGCGAGCCAGCCAGTAACCGGCCCGCGCCTTGAGCTTGAAAAACACTCAGGCTTCCGCCGATTCGGGGTACTCGTATTCGAACACTCGCACCACTTCCGAGGCATGCCACGAGGCGGCGGCGACACCATCGGACGGCCCGGAGAAACGCCCCAGGCGCTCGACGCATTCGAAGAAACCGGTGCGCGGCAGGCGACTGGCGCCCTGGCTGATTACCAACGAGCTGCGCAGCGGCTGCTCGGCCTTGGCGTCCAGTGCGGCCAGGTGCTCAAGGGCCGCGGTCAAGGTTTGCATGGCCGGCGTCGGCAATTGCAGGCGCTCAAGCAACGCGCGGTAGGTCAGCAAATGACGCTGGCGGCGCGCCTGATCCAGCTCGCCCAGCAATCCGTCCCAATGTTGACGACTGATGCGTACGCTCACGATTCTTCCCTCCACCCTGGCACCGTCAATTCCCAGGCCAGGCTGCGGCGAATTGCAGCGTCGGGTTGACGCTCGCCACTTTCGATCAAGGCCAGATAGGACGGGCTGATGCCTACCGTGCGGGCCAGCGCCTCAATGGCGATGCCCTTCCCTTCGCGCAAACTGCGTAGTTGATCCAGACCCGGAAGAATCTGGTCTGGCGTGGCCGCGCGATGCACAGGGGCCTCGCGCGGCGGTTGTTGATCGATGCCTGCTGCTTTGAGTAGAGCCTGATACTGAGCCCACGGAACAACCGCATACTCGGGCTCGCCTTCGCGTGTGATTATCTGAATATCCATGACTTCCCCGTAGGACAACGACACTTAGCGAGTCGGCGCTTTTCCTTAGAAGTGTAATCCTAACAGCGGCCAAGGTCGCGGGGGTATGAATATAGGGATGATCCTGAATCGACTCAGGTTTTTTTCGGGCCCTGCAGTTGAAGTTGTTCCAGGGTATCGGGCAAGCGCTCGACCACCGCGAGCTTCTCTGGCACCTGGCGATTGCGCCAGGCGCGGAAGGCGTTGAGCTCGTCGTCGAGAACCTTCATCAGCCAGGCGAGCACGGCGATGTCATCGAACATGCCGAACACCGGAATGAAATCCGGAATCGCATCCACCGGGCTCAGGAAATACATCAAGCCTGCCACCACCGAGATCAGCGCTTTAGGGCTGATGGCCCGGTATTCACCGCGCCAGTAAGCCAGGCACAACGCCTGCAACAAGCGCAGGTCGTCTTTGAGCTTGCCCAAACGGTTGCCCTGGCTGGCACCTTTGCTGGCTACCGCGAACAATAACGTCGGCAAACGCCCACGAGCGAGCAGACGTCCGGCCAGTGGCAGGAAACGAGCGAAATTCCAGGGTGCTTTCATCATTCCTCCCGCTGAAATGTTATCCACACAAATTGTGGATAACCTTGTGAACAGAGCTGCATTTCACGGCTGAAAGCCCCGTTTCATAAGGGCTCAACTCAGATCGGGCGTTTTTTACTCACATAAAAAAACCCAAGATTTCATTGACTTGGCGCTCCGCCGCGGCTAGCGCAGGCGCTCTCAATGGCTATGACTCCAGCCTGAAACATCCGTTCGCTTTGTTTACCCTTGCCGGACGCCAGATGCAACAACGCCCCGCATAAGCGAGGCGTTGTTGTCAGGACAAACGCTAATTACTTGGCAGCGTCGTCTTGTTTTGCCGGATCCTTGATCGCCAGCAGTTCCAGGTCGAATACCAGCACCGAGTTGGCTGGAATCGCCGGGCTTGGGCTTTGGGCACCGTAAGCCAGCTCGCTAGGGATGAACAGTTTGTACTTCTCGCCAACGTGCATCAGTTGCAGGCCTTCGACCCAACCCGGAATCACGCCGCTGACCGGCAGATCGATCGGGCTGCCACGCTCCACGGAGCTGTCGAACACGGTGCCGTTGGTCAGGGTGCCGGTGTAGTGAACAGTCACCACGTCGGTCGGCTTAGGCTGTGCGCCATCAGCTTTCTTGACCACTTCGTACTGCAGGCCCGAAGCAGTGGTGGTGACACCGGCTTTCTTGGCGTTGTCTTCGAGGAATTTCTTGCCGGCGGCTGCCGACTCTTCACTCATTTTGGCCATACGTTCTTCAGCACGCTTCTGCAATGCTGCGAAGGCTTCGACCAACTCGTCATCCTTCAGTTTCTGTTCTTTCTTGCCGATGGCATCTTCAATGCCCTGGGCAACGGCTTTGGAGTCCAGATCATCCATGCCTTCCTGAGCCAGGCTCTTGCCCATGTTCAGGCCAATCCCGTAGGAAGCTTTTTGCGCCGGGGTTTTCAGCTCTACGCTGGTCTGCGAGTCGCAACCCGCAAGTACCAGGCTAACCAGGGCCACCGCCGCCGCCAACCGATGCTGTTTCATGCTATTTCCTTGTTCATGCGCCTAAAGGGCAATCGAGTAAAGCCGCGAGCTTATCAGGCGGCCACGACCAATGGCTACCGGCATGAGAGCAGGAAACTTCTGATAAGTTCAGGTGTTTTAACGCATTTCCGGAATCGGATGATGAAGCTTCTGTCATCTTCGCCCCACAGGGACGACTGCTTCGTCCCACAACAACTGAAGTAATGGCCACTTGCCCCACGATTGCAGCTGAGGCATAAGAGAGCGACAACTCGACAAGGATGTTTAACTTGCGCCTCTTTTATCGCTTTCTGATTCTGATCGTTGCGCTGCTGGGCCTCGCCCTCGCCGTGATTCTGTATTACGTCGCCAACCCGAAACTGCCGAACTGGTCGCCAGCACAACAAGTGCATTACCTGGAGCAGTGGAGCGCGGCCGACCGCCAGACCTACTACTTCACGCCCCAGGGCACTCAGGTCAAAGGCTTGCGCTACGAGTGGTTCAACGCGCTCGAGCTGCCCTTTTCGCAACAACGATTCGCCAGCCCGGAGTACCTTGCGCGCTTCGGCTTCCTGGTCGATCCCGGCCAGAAAGCCACGCCAAACAACCCCGGCAACCTGCCCGTGGGTTTCGCCCGCCATCAAAACCCCGGCAGCCAGGATCAGTTTCTGGACATCACCTGCGCCGCCTGCCACACCGGCGAATTGCGCTTCAACGGTCAGGCCATCCGCATCGATGGTGGTTCGGCGCAACACGTCTTGCCGTCCAGCGTTCCGACACTGCGCGGTGGCAGTTTCGGACAAGCTCTGGTCGCCAGTCTGACGTCGACTTACTACAACCCATGGAAATTCGAACGCTTCGCTCGCAACGTGCTGGGCCAGGAATACGACGCCCGGCATCAACAGCTGCGCAAAGACTTCAAAACCTCTCTCGATACGTTCCTGAAAGTAGCCTGGAACGACACCCATCGCGGGCTCTACCCGACCGAGGAAGGCCCTGGCCGCACCGACGCGTTCGGGCGTATTGCCAACGCCAGTTTCGGCGACGCGATCTCACCGGCCAACTACCGGGTGGCCAATGCGCCGGTCGACTACCCGCAACTGTGGGACATGTGGACATTCGACTGGGTGCAGTGGAACGGTTCGGCACAGCAGCCGATGGCCCGCAACATCGGCGAGGCGTTGGGCGTAGGCGCCACGTTGAATTTCTTCGACAGCAACGGGCAGCCACTCAAGGGCGACTACCGATATCCGTCCAGCGTGCGGGTGCGCGATTTGCACCTGATCGAAGAAACCCTGCAACAACTCAAACCACCTGCCTGGCCGGAAGAGCTGCTGGGCGCGGTCGACAAGCCTTTGGCCGCCAAAGGTCGCGCACTGTTCACCGAGAACTGCGCCGGTTGCCACGTTCCGCGGACGATCCAGGAAGGCGAGCGCTGGGTGCAGCAGTTGCACATGCTGCCCGTCGACGTCATCGGCACTGATCCGACAGCGGCGAGCAACATCGCCAACCACCGTTTCGACCTGACCGCGCTGCAATGGGACCCGACCGAACTGGCACAGATGGACGTGAAGCTGCACCCGACACCCGAGGAGCCGCTGGACCTGAGCCAGCTTTCGGTGGCCAAGGGGCTGGCCTACGTCACGGCGTTCGTCGAGGACCGTGCATACCGAGAGGCCAAGGTCACAGCCGCAGAAAAGCCTCGGCTCGATGGCTTCGGCCTGCCGATCGGCGTTCGTGAAAAAGTCGCCTACAAGGCTCGGCCGCTGTCAGGCGTCTGGGCGACAGCACCGTTCCTGCACAACGGCTCGGTACCAAGCATTTATCAATTGCTCTCGCCTCAGGACGAACGCGCGGCCGCCTTCTATAAAGGCACGTTCGAGTACGACCCGAAACACCTGGGCTATCGCACCGAAGCCTTCACCAATGCATTCCTGTTCGATACGCGCATTACCGGCAACCACAACAGCGGCCATGAATTCCGCGCGGGTAAACGCGGCAACGGGGTGATTGGCCGACTGCTGCAACCCGAGGAACGCTTTGCGTTGCTGGAGTACCTGAAAGTGCTGGGCGGCCCGCTGGAGGCGCAATTGCCATGATCATGACCACCTTCAAGAAAGATTTGCCGATGCTTGCCCGGTTCTGGTTGTGGCTGGGTCGCCTGCTCGGCAAAACCCTGCTGGTTTTGCTGGGCATCGGCTTGCTTGGCTGGGCGCTGGCCACTGCCTGGTTTGCCTGGCAGCACCGTGGACCGGTCTCGGCACTGGAGCAGATTCCGGATGGCGAAGCCGCCATGACCCAGGACGTGATCCAGACCGCCGTGCGGATTGTCGATCAACACCGTGAAAGCACCCGCTATCTGCGTGATGCCCATGCCAAGGCCCATGGCTGCGTAAAGGCCGAGGTGCAGGTGTTGCCGGATCTGGCGACAGAGTTGCGTCAAGGTGTGTTCAGTGAGCCGGGCAAGACCTGGCAAGCGACGATGCGCCTGTCCAACGGCAATGCCTACCCGCAATTCGACAGCATCCGCGATGCGCGGGGCATGGCGATCAAACTGCTCGATGTGCCAGGCAAGCAACTGCTCAGCGATCAACAGCGGCGCGGCGAACAGGACTTTGTGATGTTCAGCCATCCGAACTTCTTTGTCAGCGATGTCGCCGAATATCGTCAGAATGTCGCCGCCCAGGCGGACGGCAAGAAGGTGATGGCGTTCTTTCCGGGCTGGGACCCGCGCACCTGGCAGGTCCGTCATCTGTTTATTGCCTTGGCGACACTTTCTCCGCCACCACCGAGCCCGACCCAGACGACGTATTTTTCGGTTTCGCCCTACAAATTCGGTGAGGCCAATGCCAAGTTTCGGGTCATGCCCGACCCAACGAACTGCCCGACCTATGCTTTGCCCGCGCAAAACCAGAAGCTGCCGAACTTTCTGCGCAATGCGCTGAACCAGCAACTGTCGACCGATCGGGTGCCCGCCTGTTTTGTCCTGCAGATCCAGCGGCAGGATGCAGGCAAGTACATGCCGATCGAGGACACCAGCGTTGTATGGAAGGAAAGTGACGCGCCTTTCCAGACGGTGGCGCGGATCAACGTGCCCGCGCAGGACTTCGACACGCCAGCATTGAACCTGCAATGCGACAACCAGTCGTTCAATCCATGGTTTGGTGTTGAGGCCCATCGTCCGATTGGCGGCATCAACCGCTTGCGCAAAGCTGTCTACGAGGCGGTCAGCGATTACCGACACAGCCGAAACGCCGAGCAGTAAGCAGGCACAAACGAAAAAAGCGACCCGAAGGTCGCTTTTTTAATGGAAGTCGGCATAAAGCCAAACCCCAGACAGCAAAAAGCCCGCTTAAAGCGGGCTTTTTCCGTGGTGACCTGGCGTTCAGTGTTCCAGGTTACCGAATATGGCGCAGCGGACGGGACTCGAACCCGCGACCCCCGGCGTGACAGGCCGGTATTCTAACCGACTGAACTACCGCTGCGCGTAGCGTTGAAAGTAAATGGTGGGTGATGACGGGATCGAACCGCCGACATTCTGCTTGTAAGGCAGACGCTCTCCCAGCTGAGCTAATCACCCTTTACCTTCGTTGCGGGGCGCATTGTGCCACAGATTTTCATAACATGTTGATTTAATTGATAAATAATTCAAAAAAATCTGAAAACCGGTGAAACGACGCATCCAGCAGGAACTTCAGGCAGAAAAAAACCCGCGTTAGCGGGCTTTTCCGTGGTGACCTGGCGTTCAGCGTTCCAGGTTACCGAATATGGCGCAGCGGACGGGACTCGAACCCGCGACCCCCGGCGTGACAGGCCGGTATTCTAACCGACTGAACTACCGCTGCGCGTAACACTTGAAGCGAATGGTGGGTGATGACGGGATCGAACCGCCGACATTCTGCTTGTAAGGCAGACGCTCTCCCAGCTGAGCTAATCACCCTTCACTTTCGGTGTGGCGCGCATTCTACGGAGCGACCTCACCTCTGGCAAGCACTTTTTTAAATAATTTTTTCAGGCCTTCCAAAGGCTTAGAGAAGGGTTGGCCTATGGCGCCACGAAGAGAATAATGCCCCACTTTGTATAAAGGAGAGACTCGCCCCATGTGGTTCAAAAACCTGCTTATCTATCGCCTGACCCAAGATCTGCCTTTTGATGCCGAGGCGTTGGAAACTGCACTGGCCACCAAACTGGCGCGTTCATGTGCAAGCCAGGAGTTGACCACCTACGGTTTCGTCGCGCCTTTCGGCAAGGGCGAAGATGCACCACTGGTGCACGTCAGCGGCGACTTCCTGCTGATCTCCGCCCGTAAGGAAGAACGCATCCTGCCGGGCAGCGTCGTGCGTGACGCCGTTAAGGAAAAGGTCGAAGAGATCGAAGCCGAACAAATGCGCAAGGTCTACAAAAAGGAACGCGATCAGATCAAGGATGAAATCATCCAGGCCTTCCTACCGCGTGCCTTTATCCGTCGTTCGTCGACCTTCGCGGCCATTGCACCGAAGCAAGGGCTGATTCTGGTCAACTCGGCGAGCCCGAAACGTGCCGAAGACCTGCTGTCGACCCTGCGCGAAGTGATCGGCACCCTGCCGGTACGTCCGCTGACCGTGAAAATGTCCCCGACCGCCACCATGACGGAATGGGTCACCACCCAGAAAGCCGCGGATGACTTCTTTGTGCTGGACGAGTGCGAGCTGCGCGACACCCACGAAGACGGCGGCATTGTGCGCTGCAAGCGTCAGGACCTGACCAGCGAAGAAATCCAGTTGCACCTGAGCACCGGCAAAGTGGTCACTCAGCTGTCGCTGGCCTGGCAGGACAAACTGTCCTTCGTCCTCGACGACAAGATGGTGGTCAAGCGCCTGAAGTTCGAAGACCTGCTGCAGGATCAGGCGGAACAGGACGGCGGCGAAGAAGCCCTCGGCCAGTTGGACGCCAGTTTCACCCTGATGATGCTGACGTTCGGCGACTTCCTCCCGGCGCTGGTTGAAGCGTTGGGCGGTGAAGAGACGCCGCAGGGAATCTAAAGCCTGGTGATTTTCCACTGTGGGAGCGGGCTTGCTCGCGAAAGCGGTTTTACATCCAACACATGTGTTGGTTGAAACAC